>NZ_JBEXLC010000221.1:0-10405 GCF_040609795.1 Nocardia sp. NPDC004604 | reverse complement strand
TCTGCAAGAAGATGACGATCTCTTAACACAATATTTCCAACGTCTCCTACACCTATACCATCGATAAGAAAAATCGGTGCTGCTGATCAGCACGCCAGGGTTGTCAGTTCCCTTGCGCCGGAGCACTTCCGGGAACGCTGTTCCGACTTCTTCGCGGACGCCGTTGGAGTGGGCTCGGTGTTCGACCGAGCATTGTGCCGGTAGGGTTCGCTGATCAATCCGGGGAGGACTACCGCATGGCGCAGCTTCAGCATCGGATCGACGAAATGACTGATGACTCGGGATTCCTCGGTCTTGTCGACCCACACGCGTACACGTCGTTCGTGGGCGAAGACTGGACCTTGGAGATGCTGTTCGAGCGCGTCGAATCGGAGATGCGGCAGCGGACGATGCTGCTCTGGGGAACCGGCGGCGACGAGCAATGGCGGATCGACCTTTCGGATTCGCCGGTAGATCCGCGGCTGCCGGTCATCAGGCAAATCGCCGGCCCCATCACCGTGACGCGCGGTGAGCTGGTCGTCGTCAATTTGGACACGGTCACCATGGCTGCCCAGTTCGCGGACTCCGCCGTGGACGACGACAAGGATATATACGGGTCCAGTATCGAACTCCCAAACGGCGACTACATCTGCACCATCAGTCAACTCACCGATCCCGAAGAGGATCGGACACATGAAGGCCCCGACTTCCACCTCCAGCTGCTAGCTGGACGAACCGCACCATGGTTCGGGGTCGCATGGTCCGAACTGTGACGCTCCGACGGAATGCACGGCATTCGGCATTATCGTGCGTTCGGCGGCGTTGCCGTGTCGCCCTGCGTCAGCATTCCTAATAGATGGCTGGCGGCACCATCGGCCATCGAACTCCTGCCAGGAGGTGGACGCAAGGCACACGTCTCCGGTCCAGGACGGCGGCTCGACCGTTGGCGGTTAACGCTTGCAATGGCGACTAGGGATGCGAGGAGTCGACGAGATCCTCTGGGCGACAGCGCAGTCCATTGCTGTGTCTGCATTCGCGACGATGTGTGTCGTGGTGTATGTGGATTTGCCGATCGTGGATCCAGTATTGCCGCGAGAAGCGCTATTGCCGCCCGCGACGCAACCGGATGGCCGCATGCACAACCGATTTCATCGCCGAGTCCCTGCCCTTGCGGTATCGGTTCGGGGATCAGAGATTTCAGGGTCGCCGACAATGGTGGCCTCGACGTGGCCAACGGCGAAATGGTTTTCGTCGATCTCCGAGCGGCGGGAGTCACGCTCGGCGGTTGACGTCTGCACCTGGGGCAGCCGGTTGGCGCCGCGCCGCGGTGGTCGTTGCGAGATAGCATGTAGCTGCATGATTCCCGGCTCCGGTGATCGTTGTTCAATAAAGGGAGTCCGAGCGGATGGATCGCCGGAACAAGGGGATCAGTCGACGCAGCATGCTGATGGCGGCCGGAGCCTCGATCGCACTCAGCGCAATGGCGCAGCCGACGCAGGCAGGGGCGATCACGCGGAAGGTGTCAGCCGGCCCCGAGGAGCCCGGGAAGCGGGCTGACCTGGCGGAACAGGCGATCGTGCAGCGACATGTGCACACGCTCTGGGGCCAGCCGCAGATGCGGCTTGGCACGCTCGTCTGGCCGGCGGCCCTGCTGGACCAGTCATTCCTACGATGGTGCTACTGGTGGCAAGCCCACCTTCTCGACTGTGCGGTGGACGCCGCCTACCGCGCCCGCACCCTCGAACGCATCGACCGGGTCGTTGCCCTCGCACGCGGTATCCGGAGCCGCAACCTGACCGGCTGGACCAACCACTACTACGACGATATGTCGTGGCTGGTGCTGGCGCTCGAACGCACCGACCGGCTGCTCGGTGTCCGGTTCAGCGACGCCGTCGGGGAGCTGCGGGCCGCCTTGATCGACGGCTGGAACCCGGTCGTTGGTGCGGTGCCCTGGCGCTCCGGCGACGATTTCTACAACACCCCTGCGATCGGTCCAACCGGTATCGCCATGGCGCGTTTGGGCGAATTGTCCCGCGCCCGACAACTTGCCGATTTCTTGCACGCCCGATTACGCGACACCGACAGCGGCCTGATCCTCGATGGTGTCCATGAGCCCCGCGGACAAGTGGACCCGACCATCCACACCTACAGCCAGGGCGTGACCATCGGGCTGGAAACCGAGCTGGCAGTGCGCACAGGCGAATCGAGCCATCACAGCCGCGTGGCAGCACTGGTTGCCGCAACCGAGGACCGGCTCACGGACGCGGGGGTGATCGTCGCGGCCTCCGGGAACGACTCGGGGCTGTTCATGGGCATCCTCGCCAGGTATCTCGCCGAAGCCGCACTGGCCTTGGACGACACCACCGCCGCGAATATCGTGCACGCTTCCGCGCGGGCGGCCTGGGAGCACCGCGCCGAGGTGGACGGACTACCCCTGTTCGGTCCGGACTGGACCCGCGCGGTCACGGTGCCGGAGCATCCGGGAACCTTTCGCCCGCGCACGCACTCATCCGCCGCTTCGTCGACGAACCTGAGCCGCGATCTCTCGGTACAGCTGAGCGGGTGGATGCTGCTCGAAGCGGATTACCAGCTCACCGCCGCGGGACGCTGAGCCCAGTTCAGACGAAACGCGAGCCCCGCCGACACGGTATCGGTGTGGAAGTTGTGCGAGGCTCGAGTTTTGTCGCAGTACCGGTCATTGAAGCGCCTGCGCGGGATCGATCCGGGGGGTAGTGAACCGACTGCTCGCGTCGTGATCGTGGGTCGGGACGATGGTCACCGTGTGGCGGACCAGGTGCAGCCGGTGCAGCGTCTTGAAGGTGGCATCGCGGTCCACGTCGGCGAAAAGGCCCGGGTAGCTGGACTTCTGGCGAATGTCCTCGATTTGTAGGTAATGCCAGGCGGCATCGCCGGCAAGCAGCACCCAGCCGCTTTCGGTGTGGCACAGGATTCCGATGCTGCCCGGGGTGTGACCGGGCAGATCGACCAGCACCACGCTGCCGTCGCCGAACAGGTCGCGGCTGCGGGTGAAGGTGAGCACCGGTGGTCCGTCGAGGTCGAACTGCTCGAGCGGGCGATCGCGCAGCGAGTCGCGCACGCCGCCGACCGGAGCGACCGCGCCGCCGGTGATCCAGCGGTATTCGTCGCTGTGCAGGTGAACCGGCAGGCCGGGCAAGTCGAGCAGGCCGCAGACATGATCCCAGTGTGCGTGTGTGGGCAGCGCGAAATCCGGTGCGGGAAGTTGAGATTCGCTGTTCAGGGCGGTGACCGTCGCGATGTTGTCGGCGGGGGGCCGGACCGCGACCCGCAGGATCGAGGGCAGTTGGGCGATGGCCCGGTGCTCGGCGTCGAGGCAGAAGCTCGGATCCACCAGGAAGGTGGCCTCTGGATGCTGAACGACGAACGAGGTGAGCGAATTGCGAATCTGCTTCGGATCGAACCGTCCCTCCACGACCATGGGCGTCGGCACCGTACGCGGCACCTGTTCCAGGGTCGTGATCTTGACCGTGCGCTGCGCGGCGGGCAGCCCCGCATCGGCGATCGACCGCAGGAAGCGGTCGTCGGGCTTGCGCGGCCGTACCATCCCGCGCACCAGACCCGTCGCGGCGGCACAGCATTCGAACAGACTCGGACTGCGAACTGGTTCTGACATGGCGGCACGCTAATACTTGATGTCGACATGAAGTCAAGGAGGCGATCGTGACCACCGTATCGGACCTGCGCATCGGCGACGCCGCAGCAATCCTCGGCATCGAGGCCCACGTCCTGCGCCACTGGGAATCCGTCGGCCTACTCCACCCACCCCGCACCCCCTCCGGCCACCGCACCTACAACCAGCAAACCCTCGACATCGCCCGCCTGATCCGCATCCTCCAACGCACCGGCCTATCCCTGGAACAGATCCGCGACTTGGGCGCCAGCACCTGTGACGCCCGCGGCGCCCTCATCGAGGCCAAACGCGCCGAAATCCACGCCCGCATGGCCCTCCTCGAAGCCACCGACGGCTTCCTGGCCCACCTCACCTCCTGCAGCCACCCCGTCATCGCCGACTGCCCCGAATGCTCGGAGTTCAGCCGCCTCGAACCGATCACATTCGCCACCGACTTGCCGATATCCCGATCGGCGGCACCGACACAATGACCACTAGGCTGCAACGCCAACAATGCCGCCGCACTCGGATCGGCCGGCATTGATGGAATCGCCGATCAGCGAGGAAGTATCGCCGAGCAACGATTCCACCACCGCAATTCGATCCCACCCGCCGCGGCGTCAAAGCCGTTCTGGCTTACCGACGCCGCGCCGACCCGGAACGCGTCCTGGCCATCGACCAGCATTTGGCATGGCCCGCGCTTCCGCCACACTTTGAAAGAAGCAGTGGGGGAAGGGATTCAGTCCCCGTCAGTGGTGTCGGTGTAGCGCTGCAGGTACAGCGGCTCGCCGAGCTTCTCGAGCAGCTCGAGTTCGGTCTCCAGGTAGTCGACGTGGTGTTCCTCGTCTTCCAGGATGGTCTCGAAGATGCGGGCGGAGGTGACATCGCCGCGCGAGCGCATCAGCTCGATGCCGCCGCGCAGCCGATCCACCGCCTCGATCTCGATCTTCAGGTCGGCCCGCAGCTGCTCGGGGACGGTTTGCCCGATTCGCAGTGGGTTGAGTTTCTGGTAATTGGGAAGCCCCGCCAGGAAGAGGATGCGATCGGTGAGCACCTCCGCGTGCTTCATCTCATCGATCGATTCGTGGCGGGTGTGCTTGGCGAGTTTGGTGAAACCCCAGCTCTCCTGCATCTTGGCGTGCAGGAAATACTGGTTGATCGCCGTGAGTTCGGCCGTCAGCTGCTCGTTGAGCAGAGCGATGATGTCCTTGTCGCCTTCCATGGGGGTGATCGTGTCACAGCTCACACCCGGCGAACCGGTTAGGCGGCCCTGAGTGTCGGATCAGGCGGCGGACGCCTCCGTGGCTTCGGCCGCAACCATGGTGCGGGCCTGGTCGATCACCTCGGTCAGCCGACTCGTGCATGAGCCGCAGCCGGGCTTCCAGCCGCACGCCTTCTTCACCTGACGCGTGGAGCAGGCGCCAGCGGCCACACAGCTGTGCACGTCTTTCTCGGAGACGGCGTTGCAGATACACACGTACACAGCAGGCCTCGATGACGGAGGGACAAGATCGGCGAGGTTAGCCTCATCTAACGAGGTAAGCCTCCCCTAATGTATAGCATCCGCGCGCCAGGTCCTGTCAATAGCGCGTGCGGATCAAGCTGATCCGCTGGCAACGGCCCCACTGGTGACGACTTCTGGGGCGATCAGGGGTCTCGTCCGGTGCGATGACGGCCTGTGCCGACCGCCGCGATCAGCCCAGTCGTTACGGTGCCGGTCGTGTCGTTCCGGCAGCCTTTGCAGTCGACCCGAGGTAACTCCCTACCTGTTCCTGGTCACCTCGAGTTGCACACTGCCCCGGTTATTGCCGTAGAAGCTCCATGCGTCGTTGGCGAAGGCGTAGAGGTACCCGGGGCGGAATATCCGGTGGTTCGTGCCAGCCCCGATGGCGATGCACTCGGGCAGTGCCTGCGCACCCTCGCACGGGATCGCGTCGTTGGCGACGACGCCGATCAGCGACATCCACGGCATGCTTTCGTCCCGGCGGGTCAGCAGGAAGTTAGCCCTTGGGTTTCGGGTTATGCGCCGGAAGATCCGCTCGCCCTGACCGATCAGTGTGCTTGCCGCGTGGAAAATCTCGCCGGGGTGGAAACTGTGCCAGCCGGTGGTGCCCGCAGGCCCGCAGGGGATGTCGAGATCCGTCCACTGCCCCGTTGCGGCAAAGGTGTAATCGCCGGGTTCGAGGTAGAGGCCGGTCCAATTCCACGGATCCCGAGCGGACACGCTGACCGTGCCGGACTCACCCGGAGCGAGCGACCGGGTGCGCCGATACGGTCCGCTGGCGATCGGTGGCGTCTGGTTGCGTTCGTAGACCGACCGGTGCAGCAACGGGTTGTTCCCGTCCTTGTCGATCATGGGGGTGGCGCGGGGCCGCGGCTCGAAGAACGACTCCAATAGCGAGCGCAGCAGCGGCTCGTACAACGGCTCGAGTAGGCCGTATACACCTTGGTTGTCGTCGTGCAGCGTACCGAGTGCGTCGGGGCGGATCTGGTCCTCCACGTCCTTGCGGAACTCCAGTCCGATCGCGGCGCGTGACTCATCAATCATCCATTTCAGCGCGCCGTCACTCAGGCCCGTCTCCAGGTGGCCGCCGCCCACGTCCATGTGGCTGCCCGGGAACCACACCTGCTTGACGTCCTGGTCCGGCTCCGGGTCGGACCAAAGCGTGGGCGTGAACGGACCCCGCTGCTCGTCGAGTGCCACCGCATGGCGACCGTGGCGCACGGCCGGGTTGAGCTTCACGTCGTGGAACGCATGTCGACTCGCGGGGTCCAGCAGGTTGAGCCAGCCCAGGTAGTCCGGGATACCCAGCGCACCCACGGTGTCCCACACTCCGACGAAGTCCACCGGAATCGGCTCGGCCCGTCCCGGGTCGTAGCTGAATCGAAGCCCCTCGCTCCACCCGGGATCGGCGTCACGTCCCAGGCGATACCGCCGCTGATACGCGTGCCGGACCTGACCCTGAATCTCGTCTTCGTCCAGGTACGCGGTATCGATCAACCCGCACGCCGCGATCATCCCTGCGACGCTGCGGGCCGTGAAGGCACCGCGACTGAAACCGAACAGCGCGATTCTGTCCCCGGGCCGGTATGTGGTGGTCAGCCACTGGTAAGCGTCCATCACGTTGCGGGACAAGCCGACTCCCGCGACGCCTCCCGAAAGCCAACCGGCCAGACCGGCACTGTCGGTGCCGACCCCGGCCTGATACCGCGTCAACTGGTCCTCCCCGCCCTTGGTGGTTTCGGCGAGGGCATTGTAAAAGCGGCGCACATTCGTTACCGCCAGCTGGCTCGGCGTGCTCCATGTCCCGTCGCAGCACATGACGAGTCGACGCATAGTTGCACCTCCCGCTACCTGTGGACAACTTCCGTGGCGTGGTGTTGAACGCTGTAGATCAGAGTCAGCCCTGCAAGCCCTGAACCGGCTTATGCGTGTGGGCTTCGATATCTGTTATGGCCGCGTGCAGCAATTGGTGAGCCAGATCTTGCAGCGCACGGGCACAAGCGAGTTCATCGCCGATGGCAGGAATATTCTGGTCGGCGGGATTGACGTGTGCGGACCCGGCTGCGATCAATGGCTCGTCCCCGCGGCCGATCAGCTGCGCTTTTACCTTGGTGAGGCGGTCGAGTTCTTCGATATCGATGGAGATGTTCCAGGTTTTCGACGGCATTCGCACTGCCCTCCAGATTCAGTGGGGACTGCGTCGCTTCACCTCCAATAGTCGCACCACTATAGCTCGCGCACACCATGATCGGTTTCGCGATTTGTCGACCATAATGGCCGAACTCGATGACCGCCTGCGGACATCTGCCACGGCCGATCCCCGCTGTTGCCACCCATTCGCTCATATCGGGGAGATACCCTTGGGCTGGAGGTTTGGCGGAAAGGAAACAACGTGGGGCAACTGCGACACCGGGCCGCATCGCGCGTAGCCGCCGGGTGATCACCCGGCGCCGATTCCGAGCGACCGATGCACGAGCCGATCGATCTGGTCGATCCAGCTGAACGAACCCGCACAGCGCTTGCCGCCGTGGTGGCACAGTTTTCAGTGGCTTGGGCGTCCGGGTCCCCGCCAGATCTGTCGGCATACCTACCACATGAAGCGGCTGAGCGGCGCGCGATACTGATCGAACTGATAAAAATCGATCTCGAATACCGCTGGCTTCGCTATCACTTTCCCAAACGACTGAACGAATACCGTGCCGAATTCGCAGAGCTGCAAGATGGCCCGCTGCCAGCCGAGCTGGTCTACGAGGAATTCCATGCCCTGCGCCGCGGTTCACACGCAGCCGATACGGCTAGCGCGCTCGCTGAGGCCACCGCCACGGTTCACCCTGAGCTCGCACAGCTCACGAGCGACTACCGCAGCACGATGATCGCTCGTCCAAGTGCCCAAATTGTGCTCGACGCCATCAATGTCGGCGACCATATCGACGATTTCGACCTCCTGATGCGGATCGGGTCCGGCGCCTTCGCGCAGGTGTATCTCGCTCGGCAACAATCGATGCAGCGATTGGTCGCGGTCAAGATTTCCCATAACCACGGCAATGAGCCGCAGACCCTCGCCCAGTTGGACCACGAATACATCGTGCGCATCTTCGACCAGCGACTCATCGCAGATGGCGAGCTCAAGCTGCTCTACATGCAGTACCTGCCAGGGGGAACGCTGCTCGACGTGCTGCGCCTACAGCGCTCGACGCCTGCGGAACACCGCAGCGGGCAACTGCTGCTCGATGCCATCGACCAGGTGCTGGCCGAGAAGGGCGAGGTTCGGCCCACCGAATCTGCTGTTCGGACCCGGACCGCCGCACTGACGTGGCCAGAGACCATCGGGTGGCTGGGCCGCCGACTGGCGGACGCACTTCAGCATGCGGCCGACCGAGGGGTGTTGCATCGAGACATCAAACCCGCGAACGTGCTGCTGAGCGCCGAGGGAATTCCGAAGTTGGCCGACTTCAATGTCAGCTCCAGCAAACACCTCAAGGGGACGAGTCCCCTGGCGTACTTCGGCGGATCACTGGCGTATATGTCGCCGGAACAGCTCGAGGCCTGCCATCCGGACTTGCCGACGACCGCCGCCGATCTCGACACGCGAAGCGATATCTACGCGCTGGGTGTCATGCTGTGGGAGTTGCTCACGGGCCGCCGCCCATTCGCGGACGAACCGTTCGCCGGTGAGTCGGAGACATCGCTGGCCCGCATGCTCGAGCTGCGCCGCAGACCCGTCGAGTCGACGTTCCTATCGGAGCTTCCGCCGGATTGCCCGATGGCGCTGCGTCGAGTGCTGCTGAAGTGTCTGTCGCCCGATCGCCGAGACCGCTACTCGTGCGGGTCGGAATTGGCTCAGCAGCTCGACCTGTGCCTCGAGGAGCGGGCCCGCGACCTTGTCTATCCGCCGCCGAACAGCTGGCGGGCGCGACTTTCGCGATGGCCCACCCCCATCCTCTGGCTATCTTCGCTGGTGGGCGTCAGCCTGGCTACGGTCTACATGGCTGTGCACGTCCAAGACCTGATCAGAGAGCGTCTGTCCGATGCCACCAACTCGCAGATCGATATGGGCGTCATCGTTTTCATCCTTTGTGCCTCGCCACCGGCCATTCTCATCTACGCGTATATGTCGCGTGATCTGCTCGCGGTGCCGCGCGGCTTGCGCAATGGCCGACACTACGACGAGGCAAAGCTTGTGCGGGTGCGGTCGCGAACATTGTTCTGGGGCGATATGTGTGCGATGAACACCCTTCTGTTCGCGGTGTGCGCAACCGTGACAGGGGTGTTGTTGCTTGTTTGGCTTACCGAGCTTCCGGCGCGGCTGATGGTCCATGCTGCGACGACCGTGCTGGTGGCGGGCACCATCTCCGTTGCTTACACATTCTTCCTGTCCACGTTCTACGTCGTCCGCTGCGTCTATCCCATCTATCTGCGCCACGGCCGCGCCACGGCGCGCGACTCGGAGCATCTTCGTGCGCTGCGCCGTAGAACCACGGTCTATCTCGCAGTGACGGCGTCGGTACCGCTGGTCGGGGTGCTGGCCGGATTCACCGCCCTCGAACCCGAAGAGCTTCCGCTCGTGCGCGATTCGGTGCTGGGGCTGTGCGCGGCCTCCGGGCTCGCATTCGTCGCCGTCTACTGGTTGTTCCGCAAGCTGGATGCCGATCTGCGCGCGCTCGAGCGGGTGGTCCAGTAAGGCCTGGTTCTTGCTGCTGAGAAGCCCGATGCCCGGCCGGAGAATAGCCACATGCTCGAGCTGAACATCCCAATGGCTGAACTGGCCGTCGACTCCGGCAAGCCCGATCTCTATCTCTCGGGCAAAGTATGGATCACGATCGACGGCCACCACTTTCCCGAGCGCGACTGGACGGACAACCCAATGTCGTTTCTCGGATCGATGCACACCGCCATCGGGAGGGCGGCAGGCGGCGCCGAAGCTGACTGCTATTTCTGGGAAGGAAGCTATTTCGTCAAACTCGTCCCCTTGCCGATCGGCGCTGGCATGCGGCACATCGAGGTCTTTGCGGTGGATGACGGCGGACGCGACCTCGACGAAGGTGGCGTTGTCACGGCCAGCTGCGTTTGCGTGCTAGCGGAAATCGGCAAAATCTATCAGGCCGCGATCAGTGAACTGTCGCAGTGGGCATACGACCGGCGCGAGGCAGATCTGCTGGCATTGTTGGCACGGTTGGACCTCGGCGAGCACGCGATGGACCAACTCGGCGTAGGCGGTGTCGTCGATATCGAATTCGCCAGGGCCGACCTCGATCGGCCAGTCGGCAACGGCA
>NZ_JBEXLC010000220.1:0-10502 GCF_040609795.1 Nocardia sp. NPDC004604 | reverse complement strand
ACCGGCCGCCGCATACGCCTGCAACCAGGCGAAGCGGCCGCCGGTCAGGAAGTCGGCGCTGTATTCGAGGTCGGCGCACACACCGCCCACCGCGGCCGCGACCAGCGGAATGTCGGGCGCGTAGGTGGGCTGTAACTGCGCGGCCCACGCGGCGGCGGTGCCCCCCTCGGAGTATCCGAACAGCGCGGCAGGGCCATCCTCGGCAAGTCCCGTATCGGCGAGATTGCGCGCGGCCCGCATCGAATCGAGGACCGCGGGACCGAGGGCGCGGCCCACGATATAGGGGTGACCGCCGCCGGTACCGAGCCCGGGGTAGTCCGTCAGCGCGACCGCCCAGCCGTGCCGCAATATCCTTGTAATCAGCGGGGTTTCGTATTCCAGACCGGCCGCGAGCTGCAGCGAAGGCGCACAGCGCTGCGCATGTCCCTGAGTGCCGATGGCATAGCCGATCAACGGCCGCGGCCCCTGGTACGTCCCGTGCGGCACGAGCACGGTCCCGGACACCACGATCGGCGCCCCATTTGCCGAGCTGCTGCGATACAGCACTCGCCAAGCCCGCACCCGCAGCTGCACACCCGGCAGCAATTTCACCCGGACGGGCTCGTCCCGAAGCAGGCCACCGGGCTCGCCATCGATCGACGACGGCGAGCGGTAGAACTCCTTGTGCATACGCGCTGATCCACGCAGGCTCAACGGGTTCGGGATCGTCGAGAGTCGCATCGTTGCACCTCTTGATCGGGATTGCCGGAGTTGTGTTGTGCAGACTATCAGAATCCAGATACCAATGGTATCTTGAATTCATGTCAAGGATGACGCGACCGGAAAGTCAGGCGCGAACGCGCGCCGACCTGGCCCGAACCGCCCGCGATCTGTTCATCGCCGATGGCATGGCGAATACCTCGCTGGCACGGGTCGCCGAGGCGGCGGGCTACTCCAAGGGCGCGGTCTACTCCAACTTCCGCAGTAAGAACGAGCTGTGCCAGGAAGTTCTCGAGCTGATCCACACCGAGGCGCTCGCGGAGATCACCGCCGTGGCCGAGCTGCGGGGTTCGGCCGAGGACCGCATCGCCGCACTGACGCAATGGGCACGCAAGCGCATCGACGATGTCGGGTTCACCCAGCTCGAGTTCGAACTGACGCTGACCAGCCGTACCGATCCCCGGCTGCGCGACCAGATCGCGGCGAACCTGGCCGCGGTGCGATCGGCGATCGCCGATCTGCTGGCCGATGTGACCGGCAGCGGCTCGTCCGACTTCTTGGCCGGTACCGCACAGGCAGTGTTCAGCATGGGTTTGGGGCTGAGCATCCAACGGACGATCGATCCGACGATCTCGACCGGTCCGGTCGCAAGGCTATTGCCTGCTCTGCTCGCCGCGGCCGAAGCCACCGAGTTGAAAACTGTTCAATCCAGCGAGCGGCTGCCCACCAATATTGAAAAGCGTTCAAAGCGTCGCGGCAGCACCTCTCGCAGCGACGAATCACGCACCGCCCTGCTGGATGCCGCAATCGAAGTGTTCGGCTCGAAGCGTTTCGACGAGGTATCGACCACCGAGATCGCGCAGCGGGCAGGCACCGCGATAGGCCTGATCAACTACCACTTCGGTGGTAAACGCGGCCTCTATCTCGCCGCGGCCGATGCCGTCTACAGCGACTTCTGGGACCAACTCCAAGCGCTGCGCGGTCCGGCCGTCCCCCGGCTCATTCGCGGTCTCGACCTCTACATCGATCAGGCCGAAGCCAGGGAGGGTTCACCGCTCGCGCTGTCGACACAGGTGACCGACGAAGAGCTGCGTGCGATGCACCATCGACACATCGATCGCTTCGTCACGGCGATGATGCAGGAGCTCACCGGCGGTGCCGGTACCGCACTCGCGCGCACCGCCATGGCAGGTTGGATGGCCTTCGTCGAAGGCGCCGTTGCCGATTGGCTGCGAACCCGCGACATCAGCCGAGTGCAATTGCGCGAACTACTGGTCGCGAGCCTGTACACCACCGGACAGTCGGTCCTGACGCTCGATCCCGGCACCCCACTTTCCTCCCGCGCGATCAATGCGCTGCTGGAGCACGCCCAACCCATGACGAAGACGGAGCACTCCGAGTGAGCACATCTCTCGACAATGGACCGAACAACTGGCTGGCGGCCGGACCGATAGGGCGGGGCGTCGCCTGGCTGATCGGCCCGCGCGGCCTGCGCAACGCGGACCGGTTGCGCCGCGAGGTCGCGGGCAAGATCGCGGTGGTGACCGGCGCCTCCTACGGTCTCGGCGAAGCCACCGCCCGAATGCTCGGCGATGCGGGCGCCACCGTCGTCCTCGGCGCGCGGTCGGCGGAGCAGCTGCAGACCATCGTCACCGAGATCAAGGCCGCGGGTGGTAGCGCCATCGCCATACCACTGGACCTGGCATCCGAGGATTCCATCAAATCCTTCGCCGAGGAGGTGCTGACTCAGTTCGGCCACATCGACTACCTCGTGCACAACGCGGGCAAATCGCTGCGGCGGTCGATCCACCTGTCCTATGACCGACCCAAGGACCTGAACACCACAACTTCGGCCAACTACCTCGGACCGATGCGGCTGACGCTGGCGCTGCTGCCGAGCATGCGGGAACGCGGATCCGGCCATATCGTCAACGTCTCCACCGTGGCCGTCATGTTTCCGGTCGCGCCGAAGTGGGGGTTCTATGTGTCATCGAAGGCGGCCTTCGATATCTGGATGCGTGCGGTCGGCATGGAAGCGCGCCCGGACGGCGTCACGCTGACGACCTTCTACGCCGGTTCGATGTTCACCCGAATGAGCGCACCGAGCGGCTGGATTTCCGCACTACCCGGGCAGTCCGCCCGCCAGGCGGGGCGTGTCATCGCCAAGGCAATCGTCAAGAAGCCGCGCACACTGACCCCGGCCTATGGCTGGCCACTCGCAGTGCTGGTGCCATTGCTGCGCACCCCGATCGAACTGCTGACCACTTTCACCTACCGCTTCCTCGGCGATACCGCGGCCTCGCTGGCCAGCGTCGAGAAGGGAGACGACAATGTCGGGTAACCACACCGGCTTCCAATGGCGGAATGCGGTTGTCCCACTGGCGACTTCGGGTGCGTTGCACCCGGTCGGCATCACCACGGCGGTCCGGATCACCGATGCGGTCCGGCGATTCGGGCCGTCGATCGCCACCGTTATGGCCATATCGGCGGCCCGCTATGGCGATCGCCCGGCCGTCATCGATGAACGCGGTGTGATCACCTACCGCCAATTGCAGCGTCGTGCCGAAGCAATCGCCGCGGCGCTGCACGCCCGCCATCCGGGCGCGGCGACGATGGCCATTCTGTGCCGCAACCACCGTGGCTTCATCGAGACGTCGGCGGTCGGCGCCCAACTCGGTTGCGAACTCGTCTTTCTCAATACCGATCTACCGCGAGCCCAGCTCGCGCAGATTCTCGAGCGGCACCGTCCCGATATCCTGGTCCACGACCAGGAGTACGACGAAGCGGTCGACGCCTCCGGATTTCCGGGTATCCGGGTCCGGGCCTGGCAGGACACCGAGGCGCCGCTATCGCTGGATTCCCTTGCCCGGCAGTCACATCCGGCCCCACCGCCGGTGCGTCATCCGGTGCGGATCACCCTGCTCACCTCGGGCACCACCGGACTCGCCAAAGGCGTCTCCCGGCCGCTGCGCCAGCGCACGGTGCTGGAGATGGTAGCCACCGCGATGGCGGCGACCCGATTCAACTCCCGCGACGTGATAGTGATGGCCCCACCGTTCTTTCACGGTTTCGGACTGGCCATCATGATGGGCGCGCTGGCCCTCGGCACGACGGTGATCACGCGCCGGCGCTTCGACGCCGAGCAGGCACTCGCCGATGTGCAACGTCATCACGCGACGGTGTTCGTCGGGGTACCGGTGATGGTGCAGCGCCTGGTAGCGGTACCGGAGCAGCGGCGTCGCGAATTCCGTACCGGCTCACTGCGTTTGGCGGTCACCGGAGCGGCGCCGATCGCGCCCGCGACGATCAGCCGGTTCATCGATGCCTTCGGTCCGATCCTGGTGAACGGTTACGGCTCCACCGAGGCCGGTGTGGTCTCGATCGCCACCACCGAGGATCTGGCCGAATCACCGAAGACCGCGGGACGTCCGGCCATCGGCGTCTCGGTGCGCATCCTGCGCGCGGACTGCACGCCCGCCGCGGTCGGTGAGACCGGCAGCATCTTCGTGCGCGGCGGACTCGGCTACCACGGTTATGTATCCGACGGAAGGTCGACGACCCCTACGAAGGAAGTGGTCGACGGCTACGTGAACACCGGGGATATGGGACATCTCGATGCCCGCGGCCGGATCTACGTCGACGGCCGCGACGACGACATGATCGTCTCCGGCGGCGAGAACATCTACCCCAAGGAGGTCGAGGATGTCATCGCCGAACACCCCGCCGTCACCGACGTCGTCGTAATCGGTGTTCCGCACCCCGAATTCGGCCAGGCACTGCGCGCCTACTTCGTCACCACCGCCGGTCGCACCCCACCGACCGCCGAGGAACTCAAAGCGCACATCCGCGAACGACTCGAACGCTACAAGGTGCCCAAGGAATTCATTGCGCTCGAACAGATTCCACGCAATCCGAGCGGCAAGATCCTGCGCCGCGAGCTGGAAAGTCACAAGAGGACGATCGCTGGATAACAGTGCGCGCGGGATGGCGGTTGTCGCGATCGACTGCTTCGGTCTCGGCACACCGGCCGTGCACGACTGGTTGATCCATGAATCGACCGCCCATCGCGGTGCTCGACGCCGAAGGAGCCACGAAGAGCCTGCCCGGCACCTCGCTCACATCGCACTCACCATTCCGATCATCGGCCACTCACACGGCATCTATCGCCTTGCCTGAGCACCGGTCGCGACCGCGCGCGGTTCGTGAGCGCGGCTGGTCGCGGATGCCATTGTTTTCGGGGCGCTCATAGGTTGCTGCACGGCTGAATCAGGTGTGCTGATGCCTGCATGCCTCGCGAAACAGGTAGTCGGTTACTCACGTCGGCGGGGCGGGATCAGCGAAGACTCGATTCCGAAGTGCGGACCGATCCTCGATGATCCGTGTTTCGGGAAGGTAGCCATGGGAAGCGGGGCGGGAGCGTTCCTGGTCGCGGTGGCCGCGGCGGGGGTGTTCGGTGCGGTGACGGTGCCGATCGCGGTGTCGGCGCCTACACCAACCGCGCCGGTCTGGCCAACCACGCCGGTCTCGACAACCACGCCGGTCTCGACAACCACGCCGGTCTCGACAACCGCGCCGGTCTGGCCTACCACGCCGATCTGGCCTACCACGCCGATCTCGACAACTGCGCCGGACTGGCCAACCACGCCCGTCTCGACAACCACGCCGGACTGGCCAACCACGCCAAGCTCGACAACGGCACCGATCTCTACAACCGCGCCAAGCTCGACAACAGCGCCTAGCTCGACAACAGTACCGATCTCTACAACCGCACCGATCTCGACAACCACGCCAAGCTCGACAACCACGCCAAGCTCGACAACAGCACCGATCTCTACAACCGCACCGATCTCGACAACCACAAAGTCGGGGTCGTGCCCAACGACCTCCGCATCGTCGGGGGATTCGTGTGAGCATTTCGATCCCACTTTCGACGTGCCATCCACCGCCGAACGTGGCACACAGATCACCGTGCAAGGCGATCACTGGCCCTGTTTCGACGTCCAGATCTTTCCGAGTTGGTCTGATTCGGGAACGCCTGCGAAGGTTCAGCAGGGTTCGTTCAAAACTCAACTCGCCGTGTCCGATCAGGTCGAACCCAACTCGTATTCGATCCGCGCCGCCTGCGGCGAGGCATCGGCTGACCGGAAGGTCGCGATAACCGCGCGGCCCGTCAGAACCACAACCACGACCACAACCACCAAGCCGATTACCACGACCACCACACAGCCATCTGTCCCGGAAACATCCACCACGAAAGGGTCGATCGCGGCCCCATCGCGCGATGATCCTCAGCCGAACAGCCACATCCGCGATCTGCTCGGCATCGGCGCATTCCTCCTCGCCGTCGGGGTGGCGGCGCTCGTACTGCGTCAGCGGCGCAGGCACCCGGTCGATGCCCCACGCGAGCACAACCGTGATCCGCGCACGCCGCAGGTGCGCGTGCAGGTGGTCGGGAATCCGAGCCCGTCGATCCATCTACGCGAGTTCACCCACCCCACCGCTCCGGCCGTGCACATTCGGCTGAGCGTCGGTGAGCCGCAGCTACACGTCAGGGAGGTTTCGCGATGACGAGTCCACTATCGATCACGGCTCGTGCGGTGCTGTTCGGACACGCCGCACGTGAGATGGTCGAGACCGAGTTGGCCGAGCACCTACACGACAGCGGTGTCGAGGAGCTGGCGCTGCGGCGTGCGCCGGTCGCTACCGCGGTCCTGCGGTCGGCGGCACTGCGCGAGGTAGCCAGGGTGGTCGACGGACTGCTCCAGGTCGATATCGGCGGGGTCGCGGTCGCGGGGTGGCGCCGCTACGACCGGCTGCACACCGCGGCAATGCGAACCCGCTCCGGCGGAGTCGAACAGGTCGAATTGTTCGAACACGAAGTCACCCAGAGCTACAGCCCTCGCCTCGAGGTCACGGCCGATGGAATTCGAGTGGGTGAATTCGAACTCGAACTCACCATCGCAATGCTGCTCCAGCCCCTCGCGGCAACCGTTCGCGATGGCATGCTGGCGGCACTGGGTCCTGGCGACTGCACCGTGACGGTCTCGATCGCCACACCGGAACTCGGACCGGTCATGGAGAGCAAACACACCTTCCCCGTGGCGATCATGGTCGACCTCCGACGGCCGATCCCCCTCGTCCAGCACGAACCGGCCCCACCACCTACCCCACCGCCCCGTCGAATACCCGGGCCGCAACCGCACCGTTGAACGAATATCGGTGTCCCGCAGCAGTACTCGTCGAATCAGGCCATGCCGCTGACGAACCACGTTGAGGGCCAGCCGAACTGGCTGCCCTGATTCGACAGTTTGCCGGTGAGGTCTTCCGGAATGCTCAGCCCGGGCTGGATCTTGCCGACCCGGTATCGGCGAAAAGTGGCGTCGCGGACCAACGTGTTCCGCTGGCTGGTGGTGTCTGCTGAAGGCATTCACCAATCGTGCTTCGGTATCAGCTCTGCCTTCGCTTCTGCGAGGAGGTCGCTTTGGAGCGACGAACAATGAGCCCACCAATCAGGGTAGGTCACCGGGTCCCGAACGACGTCGTGCAATCCCCGTGCATGGGCAACTACCCTGTCTCGCAAAGCGTCCGAGCAGATGATCTCGACCCGTTTCTCTGCTAGCCACACGCTTTCGATCAGTCGCTTCAGTTCGGCGGGGGTACCTCCAGACTCTCGGATATCGAGTTCTCCCTGCAGTCGCTGTGCCACCTCGAGGTAGTCGATGATCGCTGACTTCACCTCCTCTCTGCGGGCAAGGCGACTCTCCGCGAGGAACTTGAGCTTCGCTGCGCGCGCCGAACTCCGTTGCACCGTAAGCGTTGCCGATGCGCCGAGCCCCGCGCCGAGTAGTGGCAGCAGACCCGTAACCAACGTTGAGACAACCCCTGTCGACATGACTCAATTCTCGCGATCGGCTGCCGATCTTGATCCTGATTGCCCACGATTGCTCAGGAGGCGGCTGGACCGACAGCAACCGGGTTGGCGACGAGTACCGATCCAGTCCATCCAGCGAAACCCAAATGTCAACGATCCCTCGAAGCCCGACACGGTCGTAAGCGTAGTCGGCGTGGCTCCGCGATTCTGGCCTGCTGATACGACGTCAGACGATCGCTCGTGATCCGCTGGACCTGCTGCGTTACGACGACGTCGGTGTGTGATCTGCCCGCGCGGTCGCCGCGCGCAATGCATGCGTCACTGATGGGCCATGGTGAGCTCGATTTCGCTGATTCGGAACTCACTGGTGGTGACCTCAACGGCGGTGTCGGTGAATCGGCGTCCACCGAGTGTGGCCGTCAGGAACTCGCGCACCGAAGCAGGCTCGGCGGCAAGCGAATTCAGTATCTGCTCGGGAACTTCGATGGTGCCGTCGAAATGCCTCGACTGGGTGCCGATTCCCGATTGCTGCGGTGACTGCCGCAACCCGTCGACGGTGTGCAGAACGAGATCCAGGTGTGAGCCGTCGGTGAAACTCAGCCGCAGCGGGGTGGGAGTGACCGCGACGTCGAAGGATTCGATGTGGGCGGTCCAACCGGCAACCGACGTTCCCCCATACGAATCGCCTGCGGGCGAGGCGGACTCGTCGATAGTTCGGTCCGCGGCGATATTGTCGAGCCGATGCCGGGTCAGCGGCTGATCGGTGGGGACGAAGGTCCACGCGGCGGCGGTGAGCATTTTCGTCCAATAGCCCGTGCGATTGCCGCTGACTCCCTCGACGCGCAGTTCCCGTGCGTCCGATCCGATGCCGGTTTTGTGCACGGAGACGCGGTCGGTGATGTCGCCGGGGATCTTGGGTTGGCGCACCCACTCGGGAGCCGGTAGCTGGATCGCGGCGTAATGGGTGTCAACGCGTTCGGACAACATGTCCGCGGCCGGGGGCAGCCCCCGCTGATCGTCGTAGGAGTAGCGGAAGAAGACCTTGTCCGCGCCGGAGATGTCGAAGTCGTACAGCCGGGTGTACAGGTCGCCGAAGCGGTTGACCACCAATGTTGTTGATCCGCTTGTGGACAGCGCGACAGCCCGGAACCCTCCGCGGGCCGGGGTGGCCATTTCGTAGCTGTGGTCGGCGGGCAGCCATGGGTCGATGTAGCGGATCCGGCGGCCACCATCGGTCAGTGCGAAGACATGTGAGACCTTCGCGCCGCCGACGGAATGATCGTTGTCGGCGGTGTCACGCCAGTGCCGGTCCTCATTCGGCGACAGCACCGACCAACTCCAGTCGAGGGTGTCCGCAGGCAGCGCATTGCCCGGACCGGTCCACAACGGGTTGCCGTAGCGGCTGCTCCAGTTCCAGTCTTTCGGTGCGCTCAGCGCGTGGTCCATGGTGAAGAATCGGCCGTCGCGATCGATGGCCATGACCTCGTCGTCATCGGCGGAGACGCCCGAGATTCGGCCCTCGAGGCAGCCGGGCAGCGGCAGCTGCCGCCACCCGCCGCTCACCGCGGCTTCTTTCACATAGATGTGACCATCGCGAGCCGCGAAAGCCCAACGGCGATTGAACGATTCGCTGGAACTGCGAAGGTATACCTCGTCGGGCGGTGCGGTCTCCGCAGCAGGCATCGCATCGAGTCCGGCGTTGCTGTCGTCCTCGGTCACTTCGGGTGTGCCCACCGTGCCGAGCAGCGCACAGCTCCCGGTATCGGCGCTCGCGCCAGGATTCGCCGTGAGACTCGCGACTATCAGTCCCGCAACAGCAGCGAGAACAGCCTTGTTGTTCGCGCCCACCTTCACAGCCACCCAAGTGCTCCGAAAACAATGATCGCCGCGGCATCCACACCCAAGATCGCGCCTACGGCAAGTATTTTGGCGCGCACCGTGGCCAGGTCGTGCACCCAGAAGCAGACGACGAAGAACGGAACGTATCCGATCAAGAAGATGAGCAGCGGAAAGCTCGCCTGCCACCAGGACCAATCCCAGGTGAGCACACCGATCTTGTTGAGCACCACCTCAACCAGCACGGCAGCGGCCGAGTTCACCGCGATGAGCACCGGCCTGTTCGGCACTCCGAGAATGCGGGTCTGCTTGGGCGGCAACATCTTCGCCGCGGCCACACCCATGATCGCGAACATAAAACAGATCTCGATATTGAGGCCGATCAGCAACTGATAGGCGGTCGGCCCCGTCGCGCCCCAGACCGGTGCGCGACCGGTGGCATGGAAGACCACGGCGTTCCAAATCTCGTTGAACCCGTCCATACCCCACAGCGCGAGCCCGGCGAAGAACACATTCCAATTCCGCCGTTCGACCTCGGTGGCGTACACGTAGATCACAACGAGCAGCAGCGGAATCACATACCACTTGAACTGGCTGCCGTCTCGAACCAACTGGAGCGCCGCTTGGGCATGCTCGGTCATCGGCGTCGGTCACCTTCCTGAACCACGAACGCCCGAAGCATGTTACAACTCGACATGGAATGTCAACCTGTAATGCCGTCCAGCGCAGATTGCCGCCGTCTGCCATTGCCAGCCGTTGAGACTTACTGACACTGCCGCGTTCGGTGTCGACACTGCCGCGACTACGCCCTCGCACTGCACCCATTGCCAGGCCACGCGAGGGCGATGTAGGTCTCGCCCGATCCGGATGGTCCGGCTAACGCCATGCGCGCCCTACTTTTTCGTCGGACCGCGGGCTCGAACTCGATCGCCATCACCACCACCGGACCGGTGGATGGACAGCGAGCCCGGCCACCGACACATCGGTGGCCGGGTTTCCGAAGGTCGAGTTCGAGCAGTACATGACGTCAGGCCCCTACCAACCCTGGCCGGTTCTTCAATGCCCATGGGCCCACACGACGCAGCGGCTCAGGGGG
>NZ_JBEXLC010000219.1:0-10550 GCF_040609795.1 Nocardia sp. NPDC004604 | reverse complement strand
ATTCGGCGTCGTAATCCCCCGGGTAGTCACCCGGATACTCGTCGTCGTTGGTGCCGGGCTTGACTGCGTTACCGGGCCGGGCTGGAAGGTCCGGTAACGCTTGTCGTCCTACTAGACGACGGTGCGGGTCCGCGTGCGAGCGTTGCGACGCTTGAGCGCGCGACGCTCGTCCTCGCTCATTCCACCCCACACGCCCGCATCCTGCCCGGACTTCAGGGCCCAGGACAGGCAATCGGCGGTAACGGGGCAGCGAGCGCAGACCAGCTTGGCATCGGCAATCTGCGCGAGCGCAGGACCGCTGTTACCCACCGGGAAGAACAGCTCGGGGTCCTCGTCGCGACAGATGGCCTTGTGGCGCCAGTCCATTCCTCTGCTCCTTTGCTGGGCGCCGCAAAGGGCGCCGATGGTTTGTGGATCGTTCACTTGTGCGACTCGAATGTTTCCGCACGGTTGCTTGTGAATGCTTTCACGAACACCGTAGATGTCAATAGGTATCTGGTGCACCGTGGGGAAGCTCACGCTCTCAAAGTCCCCCTACGGGGAACCTGACCGGTCCTTTGTACTCGCTCTACCTGGTTTTCGCAGCACAACACCCGGATTTTTCGCGCGTTTCGCGCTCATTCCGGACGCGGAGCGACGACCTCGAGCACGTTCGGCACAGCTGTGAAATCCACCATGTTGCGTTTTCCGATAAAGTCGCCATCGATTTGCAGACCGATGGGTTCGCTGGCCACGATTCGCACCGTCGGTACATCGTCCTCGCGAAAGAGGCTGCGGGACTTGGGATTTCCGCCGGTAGCCAACAGCTGGCGGGCGAGCAGCAGGGTGGAGACCATCGACATCGACCGCACGGCAAACACGCCGAGACCCGTTTCGAAGGCCGTGCCCGGGTTGGTGTGCACCGGTGTGTCGTTCAGATAGGTCCACGGAGTCGCGTTCGTCACGAAGGCGTAATGGACGCCCTCGACGGGTTCGTATCCCGGAATCTCGAGCCGAACGGTCGGTTCCTTACCCTTCGCTTTGAAGAATTGTCGCACAGTTGTTCGAACATAGCGCGCGGGGGTGGCCGCATGACCATTGGCGCGACTGTTGTCGATCGCCTCGCACACGTCGGCGTCGAGGCCGACGCCCGCGCTGAAGCCGAACCAGCGGTCATCGGCCAGTCCGAGGCCGATTTTGCGGTCGCGGTCGAGAGTGAGCAGATCAATGAGCTGGTTGGTCGCGGTCACCGGATCCGGGGAGATGCCCAGTGCCCGCGCGAATACATTCGCCGAGCCGCCGGGGATCACGCCGAGCCGTGGCAGCCAGGCCTGTCCGTCGTTCAGTTCGGGTAGCGGCAGGAAACCGTTGATGGTCTCGTTGACCGTCCCATCGCCGCCGTGTACCACGATCAGATCCATCTCGTTGGTCGATGCCCACTGCGCCAATTCCGCCGCGTGGCCGCGATGCTGGGTATGTGCGACGGTCAGCTGTGTCCGGCTCTCCAAGGCGTGCGCGAGCAGATCCCGAGTCGCTGGTGTAGTCGAGGTGGCATTCGGGTTCACGATCAGCAGCGTCCGCACCTTCGGAAGCCTAATCGGCTGCCGGCCCGGTCCGAAAAGCCGGGAAGTGCGTTCTAGGCTTGGCGCGTGGCGGACAGCGGCAAGGACGAGGTTGACAGCGGCGCGCGGGCCGAGGGCGTGCCGGCGACGGTGCGTGGTGCCGGCGGGTTGGTCGCGCTGGAGGGTGCGGTCGCGGTGATCGTGGCGATCGTGCTGATCGTGCGCGGACTGCTCGGGCACGATCAGAATGCCGCCAGCGGGTACGGCACGGCCGCGTGGTTCGGCATTCTCGGCGGTGCGGTACTCGCGGCCGGTATCGGTCTGGTGTTCGGACACCGGTGGGGACGGGCCATCGCCGTGATCGCGCAGGTGCTGCTGCTGCCGGTGACCTGGTCGCTGCTGACCGATTCGCATCAGCCGGTGTTCGGCGCGCTGCTCGGCGTTGTGGTGATCGGCGCACTGGTGCTGTTGTTCGCGCCCGCGTCGAATCGCTGGATGGCCGGGGGATACCCGACGCCGCCGAGCTGACCGGCTTACGTCGGGTATCCCCAGACGCTGGATTGTGACCGGGATCGCTTCGCTCACCCGGTCGACGTCTGCCTATTCGGGGGTCGCAGATCCTAGCGAGCAGGTGTTCAGCGCACGGTGGCGTCGCGCAGTGCCCGACGGCACAGGTGATCGGCTTGCCGGGTGGTCTCGGGCTGGCGGTAGCGCGGGGTGAGTGCGAGCACCTGGGTGCATGCGGTGTCGAGGTCGATGAGATGTCCGACCGAGACGAATACCGGTTTGATGGCGCGCTGGGTGCGCAGGGCGCGCCCGACGAGCTGACCGTCCATGGTGATATCGCTGGCCGCACCACGTTCCGGGCCGGGCGGCCGATAGTCGCCCCACGGTGTCTTGGCGACGCCGATCGTCGGTGTGCCCGTGCGGATTCCGACATGGCAGGCCAGGCCGAAGCGGCGCGGGTGGGCCAGTCCCTGGCCGTCGCAGATGAGCAGATCCGGTGTGGTGTCGAGCTTTTCGAGGGCGGCGAGGGTGGTCGGCAGCTCGCGGAAGGCGAGTAGACCCGGCACGTACGGGAAGGTGACGGTACCGCGCACCACCGCGGATTCGACGGGTTCAAGTGTGTCGCTGTCCAATACGACCACCGCCGTCGCGACGATGCCGGTCTCGTCGTCATAGGCCGAGTCGACTCCGGCGATGGTGCGGAACCGTGGTGGGCGCGGGTCGGACGCAATCACCAACGGCCGCAACGCATCCTGGACAGCTATCGCATCGTCCGCGGTGGTCGGCCATTCGGCCGGTGTGTCGACCTTCATCGCTGTACTCGAAATCCGTATTGCGCCAAGCTGATTCACTACCGAGAGGATTCGGTCACCAGGCTTCGGCCGCGAGCTTGTCGATGGCCGCGCCGGTGAGGCGGTAGCCGACCCATTCGTCCTGGGGGTTGGCGCCGATGGATTTGTAGAACTCGATGGAGGGTGCGTTCCAGGTCAGCACCGACCAGTCGACCCGGCTGTAGCCATTGGCGGCGGCCTCCTCGGCGAGCGCGGCGAGCAGCGCCTTGCCATACCCCTTGCCGCGGGTCTCCGGCTTGACGTACAGATCCTCCAGGTAGATGCCGTGTACGCCGGTCCAGGTGGAGTAGTTCAGGAACCAGATCGCACAGCCGACCACACCCGTCTCATCCGCGGCGACGTGGGCGAAGACCGCGGGCGACGGTCCGAACAGGGCGGTGTGCAGCTGTTCGGCGGTGAGTGTGCACTCGTCGCGGGCCTTCTCGTATTCGGCGAGGTCCTCGACCAGGCCGACGAGCGCGGGTACATCGGCGGGGACGGCACGGCGGATCTGGCCGGGGTGAGTCATAGTGTGGCTCCATTGTTGCCGGGAACTAGGTTGTGCGCCAGGATGGTTCGATCCTCGTGTTCATACCCGAGGACGGTGATCGCGGCGGTGGACATGGCAAAGCGCCGCCCCTCCCGGATATCGAGTTCGGCCCAGCGGGCGATCAGTGCCCGGGAGAAATGACCGTGCCCGACCAGCACGATATCCCGGTCCGGCAGTGTGGGTTCGACCGATGCGAGCACGCGGTCGGCGCGGGCGCTGACCTGTGCGGCGGTCTCGCCGCCCGGCACGGTTCCGGTCCAGATGGTCCATCCTGGATCGTGCTCGCGGATCTCGACACTGGTCCGGCCCTCGTAGTCGCCGTAATCCCATTCGGTCAGATCGTCATCGACGACGGCATCGGTGAGTCCGGCAAGCGCCGCGGTGTGCACGGCACGCTGGCGTGGACTGGTGAGCACCAGCGGGTCGCGCAGCTTCAGCTCGCTCAGCAGTCCGCCCGCGGCGCGGGCCTGCGCCGCACCGCGTTCGGTGAGCGGCAGATCGGTGCGGCCGGTGTGGCGCCGCTGCTTCGACCAGGTGGTTTCGCCGTGCCGGAGTAGGACCAGCCGGGCGTCGTCGAGTGCGGACATGGCTAGCCCGCCTCCCCGAATCTTTTGCCGGTCGTCGGTGCCTCGATCGTCATCTCCCGGGCCGGCGGTAAGTGGGGGCGGATTCTTGGGCGTGCCCGACGAGTTACCCATGTTCTTACTAAATCAGTCATCACGAGCCCAGTGCGTATATCTCGGCTCCGCGTTTCTCCAGCACGGTCGTGCCGAGTACGGCGAGCGAGATGGGGGAGCCGTCGTAGCCGGGCCGGGCCACCGGAATCCGGGTGACCTCGGTGCCCGAGGTGGGGTCGAGGATGGCGATCGCGCCGTCCACCGGCATGAGTAGTCGGCCCGCCATGAAGACCGGGCTGCCGAGTGCGCCGGGGGCGGCCCAGATCGGATCGAATGTGCTGGCGTTCAAGGCGATCAGGCTATTGCCGGTGAATACCAGGAACAGCGAGCTGATCCGGGTGGTGGTCGTCTTATCGCTCAGCGGTGCGGAGAGTTGGTGCACCACCAGCGCATTCCCGGTGCTGTCGAAGACCTCGAGTCGCGGTGCGGTCGCCTCGGCGCCGGCGGTCGCCGCCGCACCCGGCAGGTACACCACGATTCGGTTGTCCGACACCGCGATTACGCGCGCGTCGGGGGAGTCCGCGCCGGTTCCGTTGAGTATGTGCGAGCCGTACTCTTCGGGCACCGTGTTGTCTTTCGGTGCCGGATTGAGAACGGTCAGGCGGTCGGTGGGGTCTTCTGGGCAACGCTCGAGTACGGCGAGCCGGGTGGAGCTCGAACTCGACGAGAGCAGTTTGCAGCCCTTGCGCGGCTGGGTTTTCACATTGACCGGTGCGTCGACATAGCCGTATTCGATGGTGCGCACCAGATCCGAGCGCCACATTTCCAGCCGCCGCGGTCCCTGGGCCAGCACATAGGTGCCGTCTACGGATAGCTGCACCGCCGGATCCATATAGCTGCTGCGCGCGGTTCGCCGCGCACCGTCCTCACCGGCCAGCAGGATGGCCTGGCTGCAGCCGCGCTGATCCTTGTACACCGCGATCACCGTGCCGAATTGCGATTCGACGCCGCACAGCGATAGGTCGCGGCGATAGTGCCACAGGTCGGCGCCGGTGCGCGGATCGTGACCGGTGACCGTGCCGTCCGCGCCGGTGACCACCGTGCCAGCGGCCACCAGTGCGCGATTCGCGGCGGGGTCGGCGGCATGCCAGAGCTCGTGCAGACTGGTCGGCACCTGATCCGCGGCCGCCGGAGTGGAAACCGGATGTTCGGCCGTCACCGACTCGGTACCCCTGGCGTCACTGCGTGCCCACACCACGACTGCCGCGATCACCACGACCACGGCGATCGCGACTGCGGAGATGATGTCGGCGCGCGTTCGCCGCTCGGGTGCGAGCACGTTTGCGAGACTACAACGTGTCGGCCGACCGATGTGAGCGGCTCTCGTCCGGATTGCCCCCTACAGGCGCGCCCGTCTATGACGGACGCGCCCGGGTATCAACTATGCCGATGCGGTAACCGTCGCGGGGGCGGTATCCGCGGCCACTTCGTCCGCGGGCTTGCGGCGACGGCGGCGACGGCGCGCGGGCTGATCGGTGGTGTCGGCCTCGTCGGAACTGGTGTCCGCCGCGGCGGGTGCGCCGTTTTCGTTGTCGCCGTTGCCATTCGACTCGGTGCCGGACTCGGTGTCTCCGGCGGGCTTGCGGCGACGGCGGCGGCGACGGGCAGGCTTATCCGCCGTGTCGTCGGCGTCACCGTTCGGCGCGGTGTCGGATGGTGCTGCGGCGGTATCGGTTTCGGCATCGTCGAGCGCATCGCCGTCGGTGCCGTTGACCGCGCCGTCGATCGGCTGGCCGCCACGAGTGCGTCTGCGATTGCGATTGCGCGGCGTGCGGGCGGGGCGCTCGACCACTTCGGCGTCCTCATCGCGCACCGGCTTGGCCTTGCGGACCGTGCCGGTGACACCCTCGGGGATGCCCAGGTCCGAGAACAGGTGCGGGGAGCGTGAATACGTCTCGACCGGGTCCGGGATGCCGAGGCCGAGAGCGGTGTCGATGGCGGCCCAGCGGTTCAGCTCGTCCCAGTCGATCAGCGTCACCGCGACACCGGTGCGTCCGGCCCGGCCGGTGCGCCCGATCCGGTGCACGTAGGTCTTCTCATCCTCCGGGCACTGGTAGTTGATGACGTGGGTGACGTCGTCGATATCGATGCCGCGCGCGGCGACATCGGTCGCGACCAGCACATCGATGGTGCCCTTGCGGAATTTGGTGAGCGCCTTCTCCCTGGCGATCTGCCCGAGGTCACCGTGTACCGCGCCGACGGCGAAGCCGCGCTCGGCGAGATCATCGGCGACCTTCTGTGCGGTGCGCTTGGTCCGGGTGAAGACCATGGTCGCGCCGCGGCTCTCGGCCTGCAGCACCTTGGCGATCAGCTCGCTCTTGTCCAGTGCGTGCGCCCGGTAGACGAACTGCGCGGTGCGGTCGTGCACGGCGGAGTCGTGCGGTTCCTCGGCGCGGATATGGGTCGGCCGGGTCAGGAAGGTGCGGGCCAGGGTGATGATCGGGCCCGGCATGGTGGCCGAGAACAGCATGGTCTGGCGCTGCGCCGGAACCATGCCGAGAATGCGCTCGATATCGGGTAGGAAGCCCAGATCCAGCATTTCATCGGCCTCGTCCAGGACGAGTACGCCGATCTTGCCGAGAATCAGGTGGCCCTGATCGGCCAGATCCATCAGTCGGCCGGGAGTTCCGACCACGACGTCGACGCCCGCGCGCAGTGCGGCGATCTGGGATTCGTACGGGCGGCCGCCGTAGATCGAGAGCACGCGCAGCTGACCCTGGTGGTTCTTCAGGTGCTTGCTCGCGTTCTCCAGATCATTGGTGACCTGGATGCAGAGCTCACGCGTCGGCACGATGATCAGTGCCCGCGGGGTGCCGTCCAGCGGGGTCGTCCCGGAGTCGGCGGTGGTGATCCGGTGCAGCAGCGGCACACCGAATCCGAAGGTCTTTCCCATACCGGTGCGGGCCTGACCGATGAGATCTTCACCGGCGAGTGCCAACGGCAGGGTCAGTTCCTGAATTGCGAAAGTTCGTTCGATTCCGATCTCACCGAGTGCTCGCACGATTTCATCGCGAACCCCCAATTCGGTGAATGTCGGGGCGGTGTGGGATTCGTCCAGTTCGGCGGTCAGCAGCGTATCTGCCAGACCTGGTTCTTGTTCGACAGTGATCTTGCTCAGGTTCGTGCCTTCCTCGTTATCGCGTCACGCGCGCACGAGGCGTGGGGCGGACCGGTCGGTCCGCGACGACCACGTATCCGCCTGTGATACTCACCTCGGCCACTGCCCTTGATGTCGGCGGGAGCTCGTCGTCGTGTCGGCTACCTCGGGAGACATCGGCGCGGCGCAAGGGTGATGCGGATCTGGTGCGCGCACATATTCCTGAACGTCGAAAACCTCGCCGCCGGAACTCCGGCGCCCAGGTGATCGGCGCCTCGATGGGACGAAATTTCCGTTGTCCGCAGAGATTGTAGCGTGATATTGTGCACGGCTCGAATTGCCGCCATGTTAGCGGCTACATACGGGTCGCTGGAAAAGGTCCGCATTTCCGGGGCAAAAGTCCGGTTTCCTCGGATCGCTCTTCGACGTACGCTGCGCCACATGGTAATTCACTTGGCGCGCCGAATCTGGACCACGATCGAACCGCTACATGATGTGGTGTATTTCGGTGCGGGTGTCAAGGAGGCCGGAGTGGCGCTCGGGTTGCGCGGATTCTGGCAGACCTACTTCGCGTTCCGGGCCGCTCCGCTCGGCGCGGTGAGCGCGGGCACGGTATCGGCGACCTTCGCCGGATTCCATCCCGATATGGTCGGCAAGGCGGTGCCCGACGCGTGGGTCAGGACGACGCCGGGGGAATGTCTGGCGGCCCGGCTCGACTATTCGACCGGTCTGTTGCGTGGGGCCGGAGCCGGTGACGCCGAATGCGCCCGCGCGGTGGATCTGCTCGAACCGGTAGCGCGCGCGGCCGATGCGACCGGCCGGGCGCTCTACGCGGCGAATGCGGAATTGCCCCTGTCCGCCGATCCGGTGGCCGCGCTGTGGCAGCTCACCACCACACTGCGCGAGCATCGCGGTGACGGACATGTGGCGGCGCTGATCAGCCACGGGCTGACCGGATCGCAGGCGCTGGTACTACAGGTGGCGGCGGGTAAGGCGCCCGAATCGGTGATGCGGCCCGCGCGCGGCTGGTCGGAGCAGGAATGGTCCGATATCGCCGACGAGTTGCGGGCGCGCGGGTTGATCGAAGGTGAGCCGACCGGCCCGGCGCTGACCGGCACTGGCGCCGAATTGCTCGATCAGGTGGAGGCCACTACTGACGAGGCCGCCTGGAACGGCGCACTGTCGGCGCTGTCGCAGGACGCGATCGCCGAGTTGACCGATACGCTCGCGCCACTGGTGCAGCGCGTCCAGGAAAGCCTGGTGCCGCCGATCAACCCGATCGGCATGGTGCAGAGCTGAATCGGCGTGGTGTACGGCAATGCGGCGGTGCTCACAAAACGAACTTGCCTGTTACCGCCGGTACCGAGATGTGAGAGATTCTTGGGTGTGAGTCTCACCGACACCGTCACCATCGCTGCGCGCAATGCCTGGGCGCTGACCTTCGGCCAAGGCGTCGAAACACCGGATCCCGCCCCGTCGACGGTGCTGTGCGATGAACCACATCGGCAGCTGCGCCGCTTCGAGGCGGGTGAATCCGCCACTGCCGCAACGGATTCGGCGGTGCTGCTGGTGCCGCCGCTGGCCGCGCCCGCCAGTTGCTTCGATCTGCGCCCCGATCAGAGCGTGGCCAGATTCCTGCTCGAGACCGGCCGCACGCCCTATGTCGTCGACTATGGCGAGATCACCTTCGCCGACCGGCGGATGGGCTTCGAAACCTGGATCGACGACATCCTGCCGGAGGCGATTCTGCGCACCTCTGCCGATCGCGAGGGTAAACCCGTCGATCTGGTCGGCTGGTCCATCGGCGGCACCCTGGCGCTGCTGACCGCGGCGGCGCACGCCGAACTGCCGATCCGCTCCATCACCGCGGTCGGCTCGCCGCTGGACTACGACAAGATGACCGGCATTCCGCAGGTGCGCGCGGTCGCCAAATTGACCGGCGGCATCGCGACCTCGACCGCGGTGCGCGCGGCGGGCGGCATTCCCGCCGCGCTGACCAGAATCGCCTACCGGGTCACCGCATGGGACCGCGAACTCACCCGACCATGGTTCGTCGCGAGCAATATCGCCCGCACCGAAACCCTGGCCAAGATGGAGTCCATCGACCGCTTCATGGCGCAGATGCCCGGCTATCCCGGCCGTTTCTACGGCCAGCTGTGGGGCCGCCTGATCCTCAACAACGACATCGGCCGCGGCGTCGTGCGGCTCGGTGAGCGCCGCATCGAGCTGGCCGAGGTGACCGCGCCGGTACTGCTCGTCGGCGGACCCACCGATGTCATCACCCCGGCCGCCGCCGTCGCGGCCGGGCAGCGCACCCTCACCGGTGCGCGGTTTGTCCGCTACGAGACCGCCCCCGGCAGTCATCTCGGCATCCTCACCGGCGAAACCGCGCGCGAGACCACTTGGACCTATCTCGACAAATTCCTGGCCGAGCTGTCCTGAGCCACCGCCGGTTCTGGGCGTTCGCCGCCACGACTCCGATATGTACCGGGATGACGCTGACATGTAACGGGCCGGGGCTAGGCTGTCTCGATATGGGAGCACAGTCATCCGCAGCGCTAGGAACATGGGAAGCTGCCGCGCAGGGGGTTTCATTGTCCGGCTCGTCCTTCGCGGCCGATGATCTCGGCGTAGTCGACCTGTTCGCGGTGCTCGCCTACGGTGAGATCTCCGCGTTCTACCGGCTGGCCGAGGAGGCCAAGCTATCGCCGACGCTGCGTGGCAAGGTGGCCGTCGCGAAGATGGCCGCCGCCGAGATGCGGCACTTCGAAACCCTGGAGTCCGCACTGGCCGAACGTGGCGTCGACATCTTCGACGCGATGGCGCCGTTCGTGCGTGCCCTGGACGCCTACCACGACTCCACCGATCCCTCGACCTGGCTCGAGTCGATGGTGAAGTTCTACGTCGGCGACGGTATCGCCGCCGACTTCTACACCGAGATCGCCGGTGCCCTTTCTCCCGAGGTCGCCGCCGTGGTCCGGGATGTGCTCGCCGAGACCAGCCACTCCGAATTCGTGGTCGAGGAGGTGCGCCGCGCGGTCGCGACGAGCCGCTCCGAGCGCGACCGGCTGACCCTGTGGGGCCGACGGCTGCTCGGTGAGGCGATCACCCAGGCGCAGTACGTGATGGCCCAGCGCGATGAGCTCACCGAGCTGGTGCTCAGCGCGACCGGTGATCTCAACGGCATTGCCGCGCTGTTCGAGCGCATGCAGGCCAGCCATGCCGAGCGCATGACCGTGCTCGGCATCTGATCAGTCGTTCACGGCACGGACCAGTCGCAGGCCGGGGGATTGCGCCTGCGCCTGATCGGTGAGGCAGACGACGATGCTCTGATCACGGTCGCCGTTG
>NZ_JBEXLC010000218.1:0-10650 GCF_040609795.1 Nocardia sp. NPDC004604 | reverse complement strand
AGCAAAAACATTAATCATATCTGCTAATCCAGCGAATTGACTATGAACATCTATAAATGATTTATGATGACACCCGCCGTGAAGATCAGCGCCGGGACGGTGGGGTTCTTGGAGTCACGCACACCGACCATGCCCCCGTCGATGAACACGACCTCCACACAATCCTTTGTTGCGTCGCTCCGGCTGCTCTTGAACCACTTCGCGCCGGAGAGGTCAACGTCATACTTGTCAGTCACGCTGCGGACTCCCTCGCAATCTCGCATCGCCGAACTGCCATTCATCGGACTTACGGCCGATCGAACTCACCATCGTTCACACCAGCGGTGAACGCATCCCACTCACCGGGGGTGAAGATCAGCGCCGGGCCGGGGCGGTTCTTGGAATCGCGTACACCGACCATTCCTCCGTCGAGGAAGGCAACCTCAACGCATTCCTTGCCACCCGATGTGCGTGAACTGGTGAACCAGCGCGCCCCCGAAAGGTCCACGTCGTACTTGTCGGTCACGCGGAAAACTCCCTTGCTACCTGTCGTAACAGGTCTCTACTCGCCTGCTCATCCAACGCCGCACGCTGAATGGCCTGATGCGCCTCATGGTAGCTCTGCACATCAATCCGTTTTTCCAAGTACATATCCCCGGTGAACGTCTCGAGGTAGACCACGGACGGCTCTATCGACGCTCCTCTTGCGTCGAGCCCGAAGTCCAGAACGATGAACCGTCCCAGCGGATCCCCCATGGGGATACCGGCATCGAACCGCAGAATCCGCAGGGAGACGTTCGGCAAAGTGCTGATGTCCGCAAGGTGTTTGAGCTGATTGGACATGGTCTTTCGACTCCCGACAACCCGCCGTAGCGAAGCCTCACCCAGAACAACGGCCAGCTTGGCTGGTTGTCGCTTCCGCGTGATCAGCGTTTGTCGCCGCTGCTTGAGGTGCACCCGCTGCTCGATTTCGTCAGGTGTTCCTTCCGGGTAGACGTCGCGCGCCAGCACCCGCACATAGTCAGAGTGCTGCAACAGCCCGACTACCGCATCGGGCGAGTACGAAGTCAGCGACTCCGCAGCCGATTCCAAGCCCATGTAGACATCGAAGTCCTTCGGAATCAGGTTCCCGTACTCATGCCACCAACTCTTGACGTTCGCTTGCTCGGCAAGACCGGTGAGCGCGGCAGTCATGGTGTCATCGGCACCGAGGACACTGCACAGCTCACGGATGTCGACCGTCCGGATTTTCTGGGGCAGTTCTCCCTTCTCGATGCGTTGTAGCGTGCTCGGGCTTCGTTCGATCAGCTTCGCAACCTGCGGAATGGTCATTCCGGTCTGGGTACGGAGGTCTCGCAAGTAGCGGCCCAATTGCCGCCGCGGCACCGTGCTGCCGGTTTCTGACATGTCGCATGCTCCCCTTCTGCGGCTCCCCTTGCACCGAGCGTGCGATGAACTATCGCATAGCCCTGACCGTGCTCCTGCCCTTTTGACGCAATCTCTTTGAGAAACCCAAATTGGCCCGACGGTCGGGTCACCCGATGGTCTGCTACCTCTGCGCCCGGCAGGGAGAACGGACCGAGAACCCCTCGCGCAGTTCACTTCCGCCCCGGGGACGGTCAGGGGTTGTCGGGGGCCGGGCGCACCGAATCACTCCGATGCGAGCAGGGGTCTCAACAAGATGGACCATGTAGCTTTCGGGGACACTCCACTGTCCCGCTGCCACTTCTATCGGCGGGTGTGCGATCTGCCCGCGCATATCGATCCACCGCACCTCGGTCGGATCATAATGAAAGCTGACCATGTGTGGGGCATCGTCATGCCAGCGCAACTCGGGCAGGCGGTCAAAGTGCGTATGCAACAGCAGGATTCGGATCTCGGGCCGATCGTGTCACATCCGCGCTCGAACCGGTGGACCTATCTGATCCGGCCGGATCTGCCCGATGAGGTGCGTCTGTTCGCGGAGATGTTCCGCCTCGACGTTTCGGTGGTGCGCACCGGCGGCACCATCGCACTCCCCTCGCCCACCGACCAGTGCGTCGAGTTCCGGCGCTGGGTGGAACCACCCCGCTGCACCTTCCGGCCATCCGGCCGCGTGGTGCTGGACGCCATCCGCATCTGCGCCGGATTGCCACCGCACCACAGCATTGCCCGCAGCGAGCGACCATGAGCGCCAACACATCTCCACGTCCGTCCGAGCCCGATGTCCACCTGAGCGTCTTCCTGCACGGCGCCCGCTTCGACTACGTCGCCTGCCTCACCGCCGCCCTGCTCTTCGTCCAAGAACACCAAGCCCAGCACTACGCCGACGCCGTAACCGTCGACCTCGCCGACACCACCACCCTGCCGCGCCTACCCTGCGAACGCCTCTACCTCGAGCCCTGAGCCGCGTCCGACGGTGCCGTTCTGCCCATCACCCCGGGTCCATCGGCCCTCCACTCATCCGGTGGCACCGGTCGACACTGAACTAAACGGCCATTCTGATCGAGAATACGACGGAGGCAATGCCATGAATGTCACGGACGTCCTCGCTACCGCGAAGGATTCGATGACGGCGAAGCGAGTATTCGCCGACCCTGTCGAACGCGACGGCACAACCGTGATCGCGGCCGCCGCGATCATCGGTGGCGGTGGCGGCGGAGTCGGCACCAATGAAGAAGGCCAGGAAGGATCCGGCGGCGGCTTCGGAATGGGCGCCAAACCGGTCGGCGCCTACGTCATCAAAGACGGCAAGGTGCACTGGCAGCCAGCAGTCGATATCAACCGATTGATCACAGTGGTCGGCATCGTCGCAGTAACCGCCCTGCTCGTCGGCGCCCGCATCGCAAAACTCCAGGCACACTAACCCGATCTCCGCCCTCACCAACCCACCGCCCGACGCACGACCACTACGCCCCACCCGGCCGCCTCTGGGCACTCACCGCGGGCACCCACCCGCAACCTGAGCAACCCCCGCAACACACTTGCAGCCAAGCGAATGAAGTTGCCGCACAAGCAGTGAAGACCTCGCAGACGGTATAGCTATTACGACATACGCAGTGTCCTTACGGCAGCGGCTGCGGAGTCTGAGCGTGGTGCCCCGCGGCGTGTTCCGGCTGACCGAACCGATGCGTGGCTAGAGTCGGGCAGTCACATCGTTGAGAAATTCGGCGATCTCGTCATCGAAGCTGGTGTCGCCACGGAGGTACTCGACACTGAGTAGTGTCAGGTCTTGGCCGATCTTGGTTGGCGCAGTGAAGTCGGCCATGAATTGGTTGTAGTCCACCAAGTCCTCAGCGCAGCGCGTTACCGCGCGTACATAAAAGGACAGCGCGACCGGCGCACCCACCGCGCGCAGCATGCCGTCGCATTGCTCCAACCGCTCAGGTCCCAAGTTGTAGATCAGCTGTCCGAAGCCACCGTTCTTCACCTGGTAGTCGAAGTCCGCGGCCAGGACGGTGAGGTAAACCAGATCACGTGTTGATTCGTCGAGATCCTCGGCGTAGTCGATGAGTTGCGCCGCCCGCTGGCCCAGGTGTTGGAGCTGTTCGTTATACACGCTCATGCCGGTCAGGCTAATGACGCGGAGAGCCAGCTGATCCCATCGATGGGAGGTGACCAGTAATGCGGGTGCACGACACCAGTGAGTGGGGCGCCGGGCGGTTACCCAGCACCCCACTCTTTGGGTTAGCCCACGGTCAGCACGGTGCCTGCGCCGACGGTCCGACCGCCCTCGCGGATGGCGAAGCCGAGGTCCGGCTCCAGCGGAACCGGGCGGCCCAATTCGACCGTGAGGTCGATGGTTTCGCCGGGGCGGGCGACCGCGATGCCGTCGGGCAGGGTGACGTTGCCGACGACGTCACCGGTGCGCACGTAGAACTGCGGGCGGTAGCCGGTACTGATCGGTGTGCGCCGACCACCCTCAGCGGTACCGAGCAGGTACACGCGCGCCGTGAACCGGCTGTGCACCGCGATGCTGTCCGGCGCCGCCGCGACCTGGCCGCGACGCACCTGACCGCGCTGCACACCGCGCAGCAGCAATGCAACATTGTCGCCCGCTTCCGCGAACTCCATTGTCCGGCCGAAGGTTTCGACCCCGGTGACAACACAGGTCAGCTCCTCGCCGCCGAACAGCTGTACCCGGTCGCCGAGCCGGATCCGGCCGCGCTCCACCGCACCGGTGATGACGGTGCCCCGACCGGTAATGGTCAGGACGTTCTCCACCGGCAGCAGGAAGGGCGCGTCGGTGTACCGGACCGGTGTCGGCACGTGGGTGTCCACGGCGTCCAGCAGGTCGAGCAGCGCGGCGGTCCACCGCGAATCCCCTTCCAGCGCACGCAGACCCGAGACCCGCACGACCGGCAGCTCGGCTCCCGGATATCCCTGGGCGAGGAGCAGCTCACGCACCTCCAGCTCGATCAGGTCGAGCAGTTCCGGATCACCCGCATCGGCCTTGTTCAGCGCCACCACGATGTGCTCCACCCCGACCTGACGCGCGAGCAGCACATGCTCGGCCGTCTGCGGCATTACGCCATCCTGCGCCGAGACCACCAGAATGGCCCCGTCGAGCTGGGAAGCGCCGGTGATCATATTCTTCACGAAATCGGCATGCCCCGGCATATCGATATGCGCGTAATGCCTTGTGGCGGTTTCATATTCGACGTGCGCGATATTGATGGTGATCCCGCGCAGCGCCTCCTCCGGCGCCCGGTCGATCCGCTCGAACGGCACGAAGCTGCCGCCGCCGCGCTCGGCGAGCACCTTGGTAATGGCGGCGGTCAATGTGGTCTTCCCGTGATCGACATGACCCATGGTGCCGATATTGAGATGCGGCTTGGTCCGCACATACGTCTTCTTGGACATGACTTTCCCTGACTAGCAATGTTTTCCGGCAACACACCGGGGGACCTCTCTGTGACGGGCCACCTTCCCCGTCAGAGGTCCCGGGACATCCCGGGGAAGGTCAGCTTCGGGCGCCGTCGAAGTGCGCCGCAGCCACTGCTGCGGACGCTGCCAGGGCAGCCGCCATCGCGCCCGCGACCGCGGACTCCAGAGCGATGGTGTGACCGAACATGTAGTGCACTGTACGGGCCGAACGGAACCGGGCGCGAGCGATTTTCGCTCGCGCCCGGTGCGGCGGTGTCAGTGCGGCAGTATCAGTTCAGCGGAGCCGAACGCCACCAGCGCAGGACATTGTCCTGTGCGCCCACCAAACCGTCTGCGTACATCAGGAATTGGGCGCGCTTGCTGTCGCCGGTGAAGGCGGTGACGATCTTCGGGCCGTCATTGACGAATTTGTAGTTGGTGTAGGACTTTCCGCCATTGGCATCGGTCGACTTGGTGGCGTCCGAGGGCAGATTGCTCAGCACCTTCTGCACATCGGAGGCGTTCTTGTAGACGTAGATGGTGTAGAACGGATCGTCGTTATCGCCGCCGCCGTAGCAATCCCACTGCGCAGCCCAGGCCCCGAAGTCCGGACTGCCGGGGGTGGGCAGGGTCAGATCGCCGGTCTTGTTGGCATTGCATTTAGCGCCGTTGTAGCCGACCGAATCCGATTCGCTGGCGGGCACCATGCGCGGGAACTCTTTGCTGATCGACGCCGCGGTGGCATCGATCGAGCCGCCGCCATTCGACGAGGAAGACGAGGTCGTGCTGCCGCCGCCGCTGGACGTCGACGAACCACCATTGGACACCACGCCGATGATCGCGAGCACGATCACCAACAGCACGACCAGACCGATGCACAGCGCGACGATGAGCCCGACATTCGACTTGCGCGGCGGCGGGACCGGGCGCGTTCCGCCCATCGGCGGCCGGGGTGCACCGGGCGGCGTCGCGAAACCGAGCGACTGTTGGTTGTGCGGCTGTTGGTTGTGCGGCTGCTGGTTGTGCGGCTGCTGGTTGTAGGGATTGCTCGGATGCGACTGCTGCTGGGTCGGCGCGGGCTGCACCGGCTGCGGGTGCTGGGTGCCCTGCGCGGGATTGACGGTCGTCTGCGCCAGCTGCTGTGGCTGCATGGTGTGCGGTCCGCTGGTCTGCGGGTACGGGCCGCTGGTCTGCGGGTAGGGCCCGGCGGTCTGCGGGTACGGGCCGTTCGTCACCGGCGGGATACCGGTCATGGGCATCGGCTGCCCGGTGACCGGCCGTGGCGCACCCGTCACCGGAATCGCCGGTCCGGTACCCGGACGCGGGCCGCCGACCACCGGCATCGCCGGGGCGCTCGGATTGGTGAATGCCTGCTTGGCCGCCAGCGCGAACTCCGAGCAGGAGGCGAAGCGGTCATCGGGTCGCTTGGCCATGGCCTTGGCCAGCACGGCGTCCAACTGGTACGGCAGGCCGGGACGGACGCTGCTCAATGCCGGGGGCGTGCCCTGCAGATGTCCCTGGATCACCGCCGCCGGATTGGTCGCCGCGAATGGACCGGAACCGGTGAACAGCCAGAACAGCGAGCACGCCAGCGAGTACTGGTCCGAGCGGTGATCCAGCGATGCGCCGGTCAGCTGTTCGGGCGAGGCATAGGCGAGGGTGGCGGTGAAGGTGCCGGTCTGGGTGAGATGTCCGGTGTCGTCGCGCAGGCGCGCGATGCCGAAGTCGGTCAGATAGACCCGCTCACCGCGCCCACCGCCCGAACGGGCCAGCAGGATATTCGCGGGCTTCACATCGCGGTGCAGCACGCCCATGCCGTGCGCGTAGTCGAGCGCGTCCGCGGTCTCCTTGATGATCTGCACCGCACGCTCCGGCGGCAGCGACTTCGGCTCGACCGACGCGGCATCGATGCCATCGATGTACTGCATCGAGATCCACAGCTGCTCGTCCTCGAGGCCGCGGTCGTAGACGGTGACGATATTCGGGTGATCGAGCTGCGCGACCAGATCCGCCTCCCGCTCGAACCGCGCGCGCACCTCCTTATCGAAGAACATCTCCCGATTCAGCAGCTTCAGCGCCGTCATCCGCGGCAGTCGCGGATGCTTCGCCAGGTACACCGAACCCATGCCACCGCGGCCCAATTGCCGATCGATGACATAACCGGCGAACACCTCACCGCTGGCCAGCATGTCTGCTCCACTTCCCGCCGCGCACCAGGACCCACCGGTGCACAGGCGTACAGCATAAGAACGCGCGATCAGGACCACCTGACCACGGAAAACATCGAAACCTTAGCAGGATTCGCTTAAGCCCTGGTTATCGTCGACTTATAGGTATCGCATGCGACGCCGATAGCGCACCGCTATGGCGGAGGCCGCGGTGCGGGGCCCGGCGGGGTCCGCCCGGGACGACGCGGGATGTCGGGCAGAGCAATGGTGTTCGGTCGCACCGACCGTCGCGGCGGCAGTGGCAGACGCGGCTGTGATGATCTCGGCGGCTCGGACGCACCGCGGTTGGTCGGCTCCGCCGGTCGGGCGGTTCGGCTGCTCCCGACTCGCTCGGAAGTGTTGGGGGGCAACGGGTTTTCGGATGGCGCCGAGTTTCCGGAGGGCGCTGCGTTTCGGGACGGCACCGAGTTTCCGGACGGCGCTGCGTTTTCGGGCGGCGTCGCGCTTCCGGACGGCGCTGCACTTCCAGACGGCGCCGGGCTTCCGGACGGCGCTGCACTTCCAGACGGCGCTGCACCTCCAGACGGCGCAGGACTTCCAGACCGCGCTGCACCTCCAGACCGCGCTGCACCTCCAGACCGCGCTGCACTTCCAGGCGGCGCTGCACCTCCAGACCGCGCTGCACCTCCAGACCGCGCTGCACTTCCAGGCGGCGCTGCACCTCCAGACGGCGCCGGACTTCCAGACGGCGCCGGACTTCCAGACGGCACCGGGTTGCGCGGCGGACCGGCATGGTGCGGCGACTCGGTGCTGGTACGCGAATCATGGCCCGACGGCGGACGATACGCACCGTGCTGCCCGTTCCCGTGCTGCGGGTGCGGGTGCGGGTGCGGGTGCGGCCAGGACGACACCAGCGCCCGCCGAGCCGCCACGGCGAATTCGGCACAGCTGCCGAACCGGTCCGCTGGCTGTTTGGCCATGGCCCGCATGAGCACCGCGTCCAACCCGGGCGGCACATCGGGGCGATATCGGCGCAGCGAAGGTATCGCCCCGTGCAGATGTCCGTTGATGACGGCCATGGGATTCGCCCCATGGAACGGCCCGACCCCGGTCAGCATCCAGAACAGCGAACAGGCCAGTGAGTACTGATCGGCCAGATAGTCCGGCTTCCCGGTCAGCTGCTCCGGCGCCGCATAGGCCAGGGTGGCGGTGATGGTGCCCGGGGAACTCAGCGTGGACTCGGTGCCGCGCATGCCCGCAATGCCGAAATCGGTGAGCAGCACCCGTTCCGGCTGCCCGATCGGCGCCTTGGCCAGCAGGATATTGGCCGGTTTCACATCGCGGTGCAGCACTCCGTTGGCGTGTGCGAAATCCAGGGCGGCCGCGGTATCGGCGATGATCTGCACCGCGCGACCCGGCGCGAGCACATTGACATCCGCGCAGGAGGCATCCGCGCCGGGCACGAATTGCATCGAGATCCAGAGCTGTTGATCCTCGGCGCCGCGGTCGTAGACGGTGACGATATTCGGATGGTCGAGCGTGGCGACCAGATCGGCCTCACGCTCGAAACGACGCCGGATCTCGGCATCGGTATACAGTTCGCGCTTCAACAGTTTCAACGCGGTCAGACGCGGCAGACGTGGATGCTGGGCCAGGTATACAGTGCCCATACCGCCCTGCCCGAGCACACGTTTAATGGTGTAGCCAGCGAAAACGTCGCCAGTTCGCAGCACAGTGGATTCACCCCCCATATTCGGGTCGAGCACCTGGATCCTACCGATGTATCTGTTGGCGTGGCCCCGGCGCAACATGTTCGTTGCCGTCCGCTGCGGCCTTTCGGCGGCCCGTTGACGGCCGTGTCGGAGACGTTGTCGGTGGCAGTCGATAGGCTCGGCCCCATGCGCATTGGAGCACACGTCCGGCTCGACAGCGATCCGATCGGCTTCGGTGAAAAACTCGGCGCCGAGGTCATCCAGCTGTTCGTCGTCGACCCGCAGAGCTGGGACAAGCCGACCCCGCACCCGCGGACCGAGGAGATCCTCGCCAGTCCGATCGATGTGGTGGTGCACTCGTCCTATCAGATCAATGTGGCCAGCCTGAACAACCGCCTGCGCATGCCGTCGCGCAATGCGGTCGCGCAGCAGGCCGCGGCCGCCGCCGATCTCGGCGCGTTCGGCCTGGTCGTGCACGGCGGACATGTCCGCTCCGACAGCGAGCTGGACACCGGAATCGACAACTGGCGCAAGCTGTTCGAACGTCAACAGGACAAGGGCGGCTTCGCGGTGCCGATCCTGATCGAGAACACCGCGGGCGGCAATCACGCCATGGCCCGGCATTTCGATTCGATCGCCCGGCTCTGGGATGCGGTCGGCGATTTCGGCGCCGGCTTCTGCCTCGACACCTGCCACGCCTGGGCGGGCGGTGAGGATCTGGTCGGTGTCGTCGAGCGGATCAAGGCCATCACCGGCCGCATCGACCTGGTGCACCTGAATTCCTCACGCGACGAATTCAATTCCGGCGCGGACCGGCACGCCAACTTCGCCGACGGCACGATCGATCCGCAACTGCTCGCGGAGGTATGCCGCACCGCGGACGCCCCGGTCATCCTGGAGACCCCCGCCGAGGGCGTCGCCGATGACCTGGCCTACCTGCGGGAGCACCTCGGCTGATTCCGTCGTCGGCCCCGGCCGGGCAGTCCGATGGGCAGAACAGACCGGCGAGTAGTCGGGCAGAGCAGGTAGACCGCACAAGCAGTCCGGACCGCGACGGCAAGCCCGCAACGAACAGTCCGAACCGCACGTCGCGCCGCGGGACAGCGGAAGGCGTTATCCGGTAGGTGGTCGCGGCGGCGAGTTCACCGGTGAGCCAGTCCGACTAGTCGTCGGTGACATGCGCGCCATTGCCGCCCGCACGCCGCATTGTGGCAAGCGCCGTTGGGATCACGACGACGAAAACCCTGGTTGGAGTGCCTATTTCGGTGGTGTGCTCATGGCGCATCAACCGATTTCAATCAGCGAAGGTGATCCCTATGACGGTCGACTACGCCCAATCCACCGCCACCGTGACCAAGCTCGGTGCCCGCATCGGCGCCCAGGTCGACAATGTCCGGCTCGGCGGAGATCTGGACGCGGGCACCGTCGAGGTGATCCGGCGCGCCCTTGTCGAGCACAAGGTCATCTTCTTCCGCGGTCAGGACCATCTGACCGAGGACGGGCAGTACGAGTTCGCGCAACTGCTCGGCACCCCGACCACCCCGCACCCGACGGTCACCTCGCACGGCGTCAAGAGCCTGGCCATCGACTCCGAATACGGCCGGGCCAATAGCTGGCACACCGATGTCACCTTCGTCGATCGGATCCCGAAGGCCTCGATCCTGCGTGCGGTCACCCTGCCGTCCTACGGCGGATCGACCACCTGGGCATCCACCGTCGCCGCCTACGAGTCGCTGCCCGAACCGCTCAAGCGCCTGGCCGAGAACCTGCGGGCCGTGCACACCAATATCTACGACTACGCCGCCACCAATGTCGACCGCAGTACCCCGAACACCGCGGCCTACCGCGCCGAGTTCCAACGTCAACAATGATGGTTCCAAATGACTATGTAGGAGCAGTTATGGAACTGTGTCAACGTAAACGTGGCCAATTTATAAACATGGATT
>NZ_JBEXLC010000217.1:0-10760 GCF_040609795.1 Nocardia sp. NPDC004604 | reverse complement strand
CGCCGGGTCGGCGACGATTCTCGGTGTGCGGCCCCAGCGCAGCGAACCAGGACACGTTTTCTGGGTCCGCGTGCAGGTGGAAGGCGCGCTGCCGTACGAAACCCGGGTCCGGCAGCGGATGCGCCCAGAAGATCTGGAGTGGATGCAGCCCGGGGATGTGATCAATTGCCGGGTCGATCCGGGCGACCGCGACCGGCTTGTGCTCTATGTGCCCGATATCGAGGAGACCGGCCGGGCCAGCATTGCCAAGATCCTCGCCGACGGCCGCCGCGCCGATGCCACTGTACTGGCCGCCGCACCGGTGGCTGCCGATTACGCCGGTCGCGACGATCCGGTGCTGCGCCTGGACCTGGAACTGCATGCCTGGGATGAGGCGAAACCGTGGCGCGTGCGCCTGATCCAGCCGGTCCCACTGGCCGCCCTCGGTCTCGTTGATCTGGGCCAGCACCTCGAGGTCGCCTTCTTCACCGTCGACCGCGGCGAATCCGTCGCGGTCGACTGGCTCGCCTCCCTCGGCGAGGACTAGCTGTCGAATGGGCGGCTCGGCACAGCCGCCCATTCGATCACTAGCTCTTCGCCTTGACCCGGGCCAAGGCGTGGCCGGTGAGTGCGATCAGGGCGGTTTTGGCGGACTCCCGGTCTCTGGCGTCGATCATCATGACCGGGACGTCGTCGGATAGCGACAGCGCGTCGCGGATGGCCTCCTCGGGGAATTTCGGGGCGCCCTCGAATTCGTTCACCGCGACCAGGAACGGTAGACCGAGTTCCTCGAAATAGTCGACCGCGGCGAAGCTTTCGTCCACCCGACGGGTATCGACCAGCAGGATGGCGCCGATCGCGCCGAGGCTGAGGTCATCCCACATGAACCAGAACCGATGCTGGCCAGGGGTGCCGAACAGGTAGAGCACCAGATCCTCGGACAGGGTGATCCGGCCGAAATCCATGGCCACCGTGGTGGTCTGCTTATCCGGGACCGCGGAGGTGTCGTCGACCTCGGAGCTGAGCTGGGTCATCAGCGCCTCGGTCTTCAGCGGCACGATATCCGATACCGCGCCCACCAGGGTCGTCTTGCCGACCCCCATTTCTCCGGCTATCACGATCTTCGCCGAGACAGCGCGGGACGCGGCGGGGGCTTCTTGCTCAGGTGCGGTCATCGAACATCCTCGGCTGCAAAGGGTTTCAACTTACCAGTGGCTCTTCCGTCACGTACCCCCCGCTGATAGCTGTTCAATCCTGCACGGATCGATTCCGGGTTCCGTCGTGGGCCCGCCGCCGAATCCGTTGTCCCCGCCCCTGATTCGGCCCCACCGGGCACCAACTGATTTCCAGGGTCTCGTTTCGGTAGTCCGGAGGTCGTCCTTTCCGTGATCTGCGCATCCGCCGCCCGCTGTGCGGCAGACCAGCCTTCATCCGCCGCCGAATGCCAATTCGTCAACACCGGTAACTCCCCTGTAGTCGGATCCGCCAACCACTTCGACATCATCCCGGCGAATATCGGCGTCGTTTCACCACCGGTATCCTGCGCCGATTCCCCGTCCGGTGTGGATCGGATGGACTCTGCCGCATCCCCATTCGCCCCGGATGGTGTGGATTCGGTAGGCGCGGTCTGGAAGAACGATGATGTCTTGGCCACGCGCTGGGGCCCGGTCGGTGGACCCGAATCGGGCTCGCTCGCGGACGACGGCGTAGCGGCGGGCGGTGTCGCGCTGGCCGGTGTCGAGGTAGCCGGGGCCGATGTGGTCGCTGCGGTTGCATCGGAAGTCTTGGCTGCGCCAGCGGCTGCACCTGCCTTCCGGCGCCCCTTGCGATTGACACCCGGAACCCGTTTCGGCAGGCCATAACTGGTGATCACCGGCGGTGCGGCGGGTGCGGCGGGCGCGGGCTCCGCTGGCTTGGACAGGGCCGACGGTGGCGCGCCGATCCGCCGGGCCGTGGGTGCGGCCTTGGCCGCGGGGGTGACCGCCTTCGCGGGCACAATGACCTCGACCGCGGGCGTGACTTTTGCGGCCGACTCGGCCGTGGCCGTCGCCGCGGTACCCAGCGCATCGCGATGTACCGGAATCACCGGCTTCAGAGTCGCCGGATCATTTGGATCCTGGGACGGCACGTCGATGAGCGCGGGCGGAATGTGCAGGCTCGCGGTGATTCCCGGGCTCAGCGCTCGATCGTGGGAACGCCGTAGTCGAACCGTGATGCCATGGCGCTCGGCGAGCTTGCCGACCACGAACATGCCCATCTGCCGGGTCGTCGCGACGGTGACCGCAGCCGGCGTCGCCAGCCGCTCGTTGATCTCGTTCAGCTCGGCCGCCACGATGCCGATGCCCTCGTCGATGACCTCGATCAGCAGGCCGCCCTCGGAGGTCCGGCTGTAGGAGAACGTGACATCACTATCGGGTGGTGAGGCGCGCAGCGCGTTCTCCAGCATCTCCGCGATCAGGTGCACCACATCGGTGGCCGCGATGCCAGCGACCCAACCATCGGGTGTGGCACCGGATTTGACCCGCTGATAGTCCTCGACCTCGGAGACCGCGGCGCGCAGAATATCGCGCACCTCGACCGGTCCGGACCGATCGTGGCGCGACCGCGTCCCGGCCAGCACCAGCAGGTTGGCGCTATTGCGCCGCATGCGGGCGGCCAGGTGGTCGAGCCGGAACAGCTGTCCGAGCCGTTCGGGATCCTTCTCCTCGAATTCCAGCGCCTCGATCATACTGAGCTGGCGATCCACCAGGGTCTGGCTGCGCCGCGCCATGGTCTCGAACATGTCGTTGACCTGATCGCGCAGCAGTTGCTGCTGGGCGGCGAGTTTGAGTGCCTGCGTGTGCAAACCATCCACGGTGCGGGCGATTTCGCCGATCTCCTCACCGGTGTGCACCGGCACCGGTTTGACCGTGATGTCTTCGAGCTGGGCGCCGAGCATGATCCGCTCGACCTCGCTGGGCAGATCCTGTTCGGCGAGTTCGCTCGCGCCCGCCCGCAGCCTGCGCAGCGGCTGCAGCAGCGAGTGCGCAACCAGCAGCGCAAAACCGAGCGCCGCGACCACCGTGACGAGCACCACGAGTGAGGCCCGTAGGGCCGCGGACTGGGCCGCCGTCACCTTGTTGTCGACATCGCTGATGACGCCCTGCACGATCTCGCCGGTGAGTCCGGTGTAGACATCGCGGGATTCGATGGCGAGCCGCCGCAGTTCGACCAGGTCCACGATGTGGGTGTGGATCCCGGTCTCGATCATGTCCTTGAGCACGGCGTTGTTGGGACGCACCACCCGATCGAGGTCGGGCTTGGCCGCGGGCACGGCCTGCTCGATCGCATCGGTGGTGGCCAGGAATCGCCCCTGCGCAGTATGGAAACCCTCGGCCTCGGTCGGCTGCTGGATTGCCTGCATCGCCGCCATCAGCCAGTTGAAACCCTCGACCTTGCCGACGAGCACATCGGAGAGCTGTGCCTTCGCGACCACGACCGAGCCGACGCGGATCGGGGTGAGCAACTTGTCCACGGTGCCGATGGCATCGACGACGATCGCGTTGTTCAATTCGACGGCCTTGACCGGATCGCCGCCGCCCTTACCGCCCGAGCGGATGACTTCACTCGTTGCGGTCATCTGCTGCAGCGCCCTGGCGACCGTCGCATCGAGGCCCCTGCGCTTGGCGCGCAGGGTGGCTTCGGTAATAGCCGTTGACAATTCGACCAGGTCCTGGTCGGTGGTGGTGCCGTAAACCTGCCCGCCCGCGACGGTCGAGGCCGCGGATTCGAGTGCGGTGATCGCCGGAATATCGGAGATCCGATCAGCGGCATCGGCGTATTGGGAGTAGTCATTGAAGAAGACCGTCAGGCGCAGGCCGCCGAGCAGAATGGCCGCGGCCAGCGGAAGCGCAACGGCCGCGCCGACTTTCCAGCGCACCCGCCATTGCTCCAGGTGCCGCCACCGAGTGTGCGCGAATATTCCCTGCGCCACCCTACCTACCGCCTTCCGCTCGGATCGGCCCGATCAGGTCACCTCGCGCTCGGCGAAATGCCCAGTGAGCAGCCGTGATCCGTCTCACCATTGTGCTGCGCCCGAACTTGTCGGGCAGGTTTGTCTATGAGCGACCGGCAGGCGGTCGGCTGACCTCGGGATAGCAGTCAGCATCGGTACCATACTGGCTCGCCGCCGAGGGTTGCGCGTTATTGCCGCGATCCCTGGGGCGTCCAGTCCATTCCGTAATATTCGTGTTCACAGATGGACAAAGGTGAACCCCGCCGCACGCAGTGCGGGCAGCGCCGTGGTCATCCCGGCGGCCGTCCCGGAGTTCGGCCGGTGCATATGCGCCAGCGAGATCGCACCCGGTTCCGCGGCTTTCATCGCGCTCTGGACCTGTGCCGCGCTCGCGGTCGCGCCATAGTCGGCGTTGATGCTGAAACCGACGGGCCGTTCGCCGAGCTCGTTCACGATCGACACCGCGACATCGTCATAGTGCGCGGTACCCGCGCGGAAGAAGCGCGGTGGTTTGCCCAGCAGGTTGGTGAGTCGTTCGTGATTGGCCCAGACCTCGTCGACCGCCTCCTGCGGCGATCCGGTGCCCGCGATGTCATAGGCGGCCCGGCCGGTCACCGAGAGCGGCTTGTGCGCCACACCGTGATTGGCCAGCTCGAACAGCGGGTTCGCCGCCAGTTGCGCGGCCCGCCCCGGATTCGCATCGATCCAGCGCTTATTGAGGAATAGCGTGGCCGGAATCTGCTGGGAGATCAGCAGATTCAGCAGTGCCTCGTCGATATCGTTATTGTCGGGCCCGCCGCATGCGTCGAAGGTCACCGCCATTTGCTTGCCGGTTGCGGCAAAAGTGCTGGTGATGCCGTCCATCTTCATGCCCCACTGCTGCGGCTGCGCACCCGCGTGTCGGGCGGCCACCGCTGCGGGCGAGTTGGCGGCGGGCGCCTGCTGCTGGGCCTTCGGCATGGCCTGCACATCAACAGCGTTCGCGGCGGTCGTAGTTCTCGGTTGCGCGTCGGTGGTCTTGCCATTGTCGGTACTACATCCGGCGACGAATGCCGCGGCCGCAGTACCGAACCCGATCAGCCGCCGCCGCGACATATTCCTATCCAGCATTCCCCGTTAGCTCTCTCTCACAACCGTCTCCAGGATGCTACCGGTGCAAATAGCCGGACACCGTGGTGGGCAATAGATCCCACCACGGTGTCCGATTACCACCCGCTAGGGCGTACTACACGTGCGCGATGCTGGTCCAGCCGGCGACTTCCTGCGGCCGGCGCGGGCCGGGGCCGGTGTAGATGGCGGCCGGGCGGACCAGCTTGCCCAGCTGCTTCTGCTCGAGGATGTGGGCACACCAACCGGCGGTGCGGCCACAGGTGAACATCGCGGGCATCATATGCGCGGGGACCTCGGCGAAGTCCAGGATGACCGCGGCCCAGAACTCGACATTTGTCTCGATGGCGCGGTCCGGGCGACGCTCGCGCAGTTCGGCCAGTGCGGCCTGCTCCAGCGCGCGGGCGACCTCGAAGCGCGGGGCACCGAGGCGCTTGGCGGTGGCGCGCAGCACGCGGGCGCGCGGATCCTCGGCCCGGTAGACCCGGTGGCCGAAGCCCATCAGCTTTTCCTTGCGGTCCAGGATGCCCTTGACCAAAGCGCGTGCGTCACCGGACTTTTCGACGGCCTCGATCATCGGCAGCACCCGCGCCGGTGCGCCGCCGTGCAGCGGGCCGGACATCGCGCCGATCGCACCGGACAGCGATGCGGCCACATCGGCACCGGTGGAGGCGATGACGCGGGCGGTGAAGGTGGAGGCGTTCATGCCGTGTTCGGCGGCGGAAACCCAGTAGGCGTCGATGGCCTCGGTGTGCCGCGGGTCCGGATCGCCCTTCCAGCGGGTCATGAACCGCTCGGTCACCGTGGTGCACTCGTCGATCTTCTTCTGCGGCACCGCGGGCTGGTAGATGCCGCGCGCGGACTGCGCGACGTAGGACAGCGCCATCACCGAGGCGCGCGCCAGATTCTCCCGCGCGGTCTCGTCATCGATATCGAGCAGCGGCTGATAGCCCCAGATCGGGGCGAGCATGGCCAGTCCGGCCTGTACGTCGACGCGCACGTCACCGGTGTGCACCGGCAGCGGGAACGGTTCGGCTGGTGGTAGACCGCGACCGAATTCGCCGTCCACCAGTAGCGCCCACACGTCGCCGAAGGTCACCTGCGAGCCGACCAGGTCTTCGATATCGACGCCGCGGTAGCGCAGCGCGCCGCCGTCTTTGTCGGGTTCGGCGATATCGGTGGTGAAGGCGACCACGCCTTCCAGGCCGCTGATGAAGTCGGGGGGTACGGCGGTGTGCCCGCTGGGCACCGCGGGGCTGGTAGTCATGTTGTGACTCTCCTTGCACTTCGGTTCGCATTCCGTAGCGACTGCTTGCCGGTCGCTCGAAAAGGTCGCGAGCGACGGCACGCCGATCGCTCGAAAAGGCCTGTTCTCGCCGATGAGGGTGTGGCTCGCCGAGCACATGCCGATCAACAAAACCTTAGCTCCTTGCTACCGCAGAGTAACGTCTGCCCCATGCGTGACCTGGACAATTCATCCATCGATCAGGAGACGACCGTGACCGATCCGACCCTGCTCCCGGCGTCCGATCTGGCCGCCATGCGAGTCGACTACGGCGGCATGCCCTTCGGCAGCGGCGAGGACACCGATCTGGACGAAACCTGGCTGGCCGGGGGCTGGGAGCCGCTGTTGCGGCATTGGATCGAACAGGCCACCGCCGTCGGCATCCCCGAGCCCAATGCCATGGTCGTCGCCACCGTCGCGCTGACCGATGCCGGTCCGCGCCCGGTTGCCAGGACGGTGCTGTGTAAAGGCCTCTCGCCGGAGGGTGTGACTTTTTACACGAATTACGACTCGGCCAAGGGCAACCAACTGGCAGGTGTTCCGTTCGCCGCCGCGACCTTCGTCTGGCCCGCGCTCGGCCGCCAGGTCCATGTGCGCGGGCCGGTCGAGCTGGTCTCGCCCGAGACCACCTCCGTCTACTGGCGTTCCCGGCCGCGCGATTCGCAGTTGAGCGCTTGGGCCTCGCGGCAGTCCCGGCCGATCGCCTCGCGCGCCGAACTCGACCGCACGCTGGCCGAGGCCACCGCCCGCTTCGCCGATGTCGACGAGATCCCGCTGCCGCCGCATTGGGGCGGCTACCTGATCCGGCCCGATGAAGTGGAGTTCTGGCAAGGTCGTCGGGGTCGGCTGCACAACCGGATCCGGGTGCGCATCAGCGGTGACGCCATGATCGTCGACCGACTACAACCCTGACCAGGCCGACCCGACGTCCGGCCGCCGCCCCTCATCGAATCGCTGCGCGACAGTGGCCGACCCGTCGTCCGGCCGCCGCCCCTCATCGAATCGCTGCGCGATGCGCCCACCCGTCACCCGGCCGCCACCCCTCAACGAATCGCTGCGCGATGCTCGACTGTCGGGCCCCCAACGTTGTTGGGCCGCTGACCGACTGTCGGGCCCCCAACGTTGTTGGGCCGCTGACCGACTCGTTACGCTGCGGTCGGTGAAACTGCTCGCCGACACCACCCCGCTGCGCTATCCCGATTTCCGACGGTTGTGGACCAGCAATATCGTCACCGTGATCGGTTCGCAGCTGTCCGTGGTGGCGGTTCCGCAGCAGATCTTCCAGATCACCGGCAGCTCGGGCTATGTCGGGCTGGCCGGGTTGTTCGGCCTGATACCGCTGATCGTGTTCGGTCTGTGGGGCGGTGCGCTCGCCGACGTGATGGACCGGCGCAAGCTGATGCTCATCACCAACTGCGGCACCGGCGTGACCGCGCTGGCCTTCTGGGCTCAAGCCGCGGCCGGATTCGACAATGTGTGGATCGTGCTGGGGCTTTTCGCCGCGCAGCAGGCGCTGTTCGCGGTGAACCAGCCGACCCGCAGCGCCGCCATCCCGCGGCTGCTCCCCGTCGAACACCTGGCTGCCGCCAGCGCGCTCAGCATGACCGTGCAGCAGATCGGCGCCATTGCCGGACCGGTGCTCGCGGGTGTGCTGATCCCTGTCCTCGGGCTGTCCACCCTGTATCTGATCGACGCCGTCGCGCTGCTCGCCACCGTCTGGGCGGTGTGGAAGCTGCCGGCCATCGCACCAACCGGAACCGCGCGCAAGGCCGGATTCCGCACGGTGCTGGACGGTTTCGCCTATCTGGCGACGCAGCGCATCCTGCTCGCCTCCTTCATCGTCGATGTGATCGCCATGGTCTTCGGCATGCCGCGCGCGCTGTTCCCGCAGATCGCGCGCGAGACCTTCGGGGACCCGACCACCGGCGGCGTCGCGCTCGGCCTGCTGTTCGCGTCCATGTCGGTCGGCGCGGTACTGGGCGGGGTGTTCTCCGGCTGGATCGCGCATGTGCGCCGCCAGGGGCTGGCGGTGGTGGTCTGTATCGCGCTGTGGGGTCTGGCCATGGTCGGCTTCGGGCTGGCCGTCGGACTGACCGGCCACGGCCTCGGCATCGGGCCGGGACTGTGGATCGCGCTGGCCTGCTCGGCCTTCGGCGGTGCAGTAGATATGGTCTCGGCCGCACTGCGCGTCGCCATGTTGCAGACCGTCACCACCGATGAGATGCGCGGGCGGTTGCAGGGCGTGTTCATCGTGATCGTCGCAGGCGGCCCGCGCATCGGTGATGTTGCCCACGGTTTTGCCGCGGCCGGCCTGGGTACCGCGGTCGCCGCGGCGGGCGGCGGTGTGCTGGTGGTTATCGGTGTAGTGCTGGCGGCACTGGCATTTCCGGCATTCGTGCGATATCGGATCGCCAGGTCGTCGTCGGTGCCGGTGTCGAGTTAACGCGATAAACCTCACGTGACGCGAAGGTGTTTGTGAGGTCGGTCGCTGGGCACCCTCGTTCTCGGGCCGTGCGAGCAGCGACTAGCGTCTACGTGAGAGCACCGCCGTGCCGACCGCACCCCGATGCCGACGGTCCTAGCCTGAGAGGGATCCTTCTGTGCCCGAAAAAGACCACATCAACGACGCCAAGCCGGTGTTGAGTTACCCCGGCGGCGAATACGCCATGACGATCGCCGAAGCCAACGAAGGCAATGACGGCATCGACCTCGGCAAAATGCTGGCCAGCACCGGGTATGTGACGTACGACCCCGGATTCATGAACACCGCGCCGACCAAGTCGGCGATCACCTACATCGACGGCGAAGCGGGCATCCTGCGTTACCGCGGCTATCCGATCGACCAGCTCGCGGAGTCCTCGAACTTCATCGAGGTCAGCTACCTGCTGATCTACGGCGAGCTGCCGACCCAGGCGCAGTTGGACGAGTTCACCGACCGGATCCGCCGCCACACCCTGCTGCACGAGGATCTCAAGCGGTTCTTCGACGGCTTCCCGCGCAACGCGCACCCGATGCCGGTGCTGTCCTCCGCGGTGAACGCGCTCTCGGCGTACTACCAGGATTCGCTGGACCCGCGCGATCCCGAACAGGTCGAGCTATCGACCATCCGACTATTGGCCAAGCTGCCCACCATCGCGGCCTACTCGTACAAGAAGTCGGTCGGCCAGCCCTTCCTCTACCCGGACAACTCGCTGAGCCTGGTGGAGAACTTCCTGCGGATGACCTTCGGCTTCCCGGCCGAACCCTACGAGGTCGATCCGGAGATCGCTGCCGCCCTCGACATGCTGCTCATCCTGCACGCCGATCACGAGCAGAACTGCTCCACCTCGACCGTGCGCTTGGTCGGCTCCTCGGACGCCAACCTGTTCACCTCCGTCTCCGGCGGTATCAATGCGCTGTGGGGCCCGCTGCACGGCGGCGCCAACCAGGCCGTGCTGGAGATGCTGGACGGCATCAAGGCCGAGGGCGGCAATGTCAAGGAATTCATCCGCAAGGTCAAGAACAAGGAAGACGGCGTGAAGCTCATGGGCTTCGGGCACCGCGTCTACCGCAACTACGACCCGCGTGCCTCGATCGCCAAGAAGCACGCCGACGCCATCCTGTCCAAGCTCGGCGGCGATGACGAATTGTTCGATATCGCAAAGTCTCTCGAAGAGGCCGCGCTCACCGACGAGTACTTCATCTCGCGTCAGCTGTACCCGAACGTCGACTTCTACACCGGCGTCATCTACAAGGCCATGGGCTTCCCGACCCGCATGTTCACCGTGCTGTTCGCGATGGGCCGACTGCCGGGCTGGATCGCGCACTGGCGCGAAATGCACCGCGAGCCGTTGAAGATCGGCCGCCCGCGTCAGATCTACACCGGTTACGGTCACCGTGACTACCACGAGATCAACGGGCGTTAGTTTTTCCGTCCAATCCACCGTCACCTATCAGAGGGGATAGCCGAATGACCAAGCCGGAGATCGAATTCCAGGAGGGCCCCGCGCCCACCGAGCTGGTGATCAAGGACCTCACCATCGGTGAGGGTAAGGAAGCGGTGCCGGGTGGCGTCGTCGAGGTGCACTACGTCGGTGTGGAGTTCGACAGCGGCGAGGAGTTCGACTCGTCCTGGAAGCGCGGCGAGTCCATCAGCTTCCCGCTGCGCGGCCTGATCCAGGGCTGGCAGGACGGCATCCCGGGCATGAAGGTCGGCGGCCGCCGCCAGCTGACCATTCCGCCGGAGCTGGCTTACGGCCCGGCCGGTGCTGGCCACCACCTCTCGGGCAAGACCCTGGTCTTCGTGATCGACCTGCTGGACGCGAACTAGGCTCTGTTTGATTTGCCGCGCCTGCGGCGCGGCGTGTTCGCGGCCCCCTTTTGTCTCGCGTCCGAGCCGTCGAGACTCGCGACTGC
>NZ_JBEXLC010000216.1:0-10866 GCF_040609795.1 Nocardia sp. NPDC004604 | reverse complement strand
CTCGCGTCCGAGCCGTCGAGACTCGCGACTGCGTCGCATGCGCTTCGACGACTCGGACGCGAGACGGGCCGCGAACGGTCGCTCGTAAGACTCGCTCCGTGGTGGGTCGCCTGGGGCGGGTAGTTCGGTGTCGGAGGTGCGCCGCCCGGTGGTCGAGGCTAGTGCCTGCGGTGTATGTGCTTTGACGGCTCGGACGCGAGACGTGCCGCGAACGTCGCTCGTAAGACTCGCTCCGTGGTAGTTACCGAAGCGGCCGGGCTGCGAACTGATCGCAAACCGGACTGCGAGGTGCGGGCAATCCGGTACCAGTGGCCGAGGTTCATGGCCGCGGCACAGGTACTTCGGCGACTCGGACGCGAGACGGGCCGCGAACGGTCGCTCGTAAGACTCACTCCGTGGTGGTTGCGAGAGGCCGCAGATGACCGTCTCGATACGCTGTACAAATGACTGATTGGCAGGCGTTTACCGTTGCAACCAAAGACCATGTCGCGCAGGTCACACTGACCGGTCCCGGCAAGGGCAATGCGATGGGTCCGGACTTCTGGCGGGAGCTGCCGGAGATCTTCCGCGGCCTGGACGTCGATCCCGAGGTGCGTGCCATTGTGCTCACCGGTTCCGGGAAACACTTCTCCTATGGACTCGACCTGCCCGCGATGGCCGGGATGTTCGGTCCGCTGCTGGCGGATAGGGCACTGGCCGCGCCGCGCACCGACTTCCTCTACGAGGTGCGCCGGATGCAGGCCGCGGTGACCGCGGTGGCCGATTGCCGCAAGCCGGTCATCGTCGCGGTGTCCGGCTGGTGCATCGGTGGTGGGCTGGATCTGATCGCCGCCGCCGATATCCGCTATGCGAGCGCGGACGCGAAGTTCAGCCTGCGCGAGGCGAAGGTCGCGATCGTCGCCGATATCGGGTCGCTGCACCGGCTGCCCGGGATCATCAGCGAGGGGCACCTGCGCGAACTCGCCTACACCGGCAAGGACATCGACGCGGCGCGCGCCGAGAAGATCGGCCTGGTCAATGACGTATTCGCCGATCAGGACGCGGTGCTGGACGCGGCGCACGCCACAGCGCGCGAGATCGCCGCGAACCCGCCGCTGGTGGTGCAGGGCGCGAAGGATGTGCTCGAGCAGCGCACCAAGGATCAGGTGGCGGCCGGGCTGCGCTATGTGTCCGCATGGAACTCCGCATTCCTGCCGTCCGAGGACCTGACCGAGGCCATCCAGTCGGTCTTCGAGAAGCGCGCCCCGGAGTTCAAGGGTCGGTAAAGGCCGTTTAATTGCTTGCCCTAGCCGCCAGGTCGTCTACATACTTGTATCACGCAACTAATTGATTGACGCAAGTAAAGGTGAGTCCAGTGGATGAGGACGAGCGGTCGGTCGACACGATCGCAATTCAGCTCACCCGCCTGCAGCGGATCCGCGATCGGACCGCAGCGCAGCTGCGGACCAGGGACGGCGTGGATCCCGCGGCATTCGCGATCTTGTTCCGGCTGCTCTGTGACGGGCCGATGCGCTCGGGCGCACTCGCCGACGCGGTGCATTCGGATGCGTCGACGATCAGTCGGCACGTCGCCCACCTGGTCGAGCGCCAACTGGTCGAGCGGCAGGCCGATCGCAATGACGGTCGCGCCACCGTGCTGGTCGTGACCGAACTCGGTCGCGAGGTCGCCGAGCGGATCCGCAGGCGCAGGCACGAAAACCTGACGCGGGTAATGGCGGCTTGGACGCCGCGGGACCGGGTCGCCTTCGCCGGGCTGCTGCGACAGTTCGTCGACGACTACGAGCTGGCCAAGCCCGCCATGCTCGCGGCCATCCGCAACGACCAAAACCTGTACAGATTCGAGATGGAGAACGACTCGTGACAGCACCGGCCACCGTGGAGGAGTCCACGGGTTTCACCCACCGGCAGATCCTGACCATTCTCAGTGGTCTGATGCTCGGCATGCTGCTCGCGGCATTGGACCAGACGATCGTCTCCACCTCGATCCGCACCATTGCCGACGATCTCAGCGGCTATTCGATGCAGGCGTGGGCGACCACCGCCTATCTGATCACCGCGACGCTCGCGACGCCGCTGTACGGCAAGTTGTCCGATATGTTCGGCCGCAAGCCGTTCTTCATGGCGGCCATCTCGATCTTCGTGATCGGTTCGCTGCTGTGCACAATGGCGCAGTCGATGTACCAGCTGGCGGCGTTCCGCGCGTTCCAGGGCCTGGGTGCGGGTGGTTTGATGTCGCTGGCGCTGACCATCCTCGGCGATATCCTCAGCCCGCGTGAACGCGCCAAGTACCAGGGCTACTTCCTGGCGGTATTCGGCACCTCGAGCGTGATCGGCCCGGTGCTCGGCGGTGTGCTCGCCGGACAGGACACCATCCTCGGGGTCAGCGGCTGGCGCTGGGTCTTCCTGGTGAATGTGCCGGTCGGCCTGATCGCGCTCGGCGTTGTCTCCAGGGTGCTCAAGCTGCCGAAGCGGCCGCACTCCACCGACCGGGTCGACTGGTGGGGTGTGCTGGTGCTCGCCATCGGCATGGTGCCGCTGCTCATCGTCGCCGAACAGGGCCGCGAATGGGGTTGGGGCAGTGGACAATCCATTCTCTGCTATGTGATCGGTGTGCTCGGCGTCATCGGGTTCGTGCTGGTCGAGAAGACGATGCAGGATAAGGCGCTGATTCCGCTGCGGATGTTCGCCAATGGGACGTTCGCACTCGGTGTGCTGATTTCCTTCGTCGTCGGCGCCGCCATGTTCGGCGGTATTTCGCTGCTGCCGCAGTACCTGCAGGTGGTGCGCGGGGCCAGCCCGACGATGGCGGGTCTGCAGATGCTGCCGATGGTGGTCGGCATGATGACCGGCTCGATTGTTTCCGGCCAGTTGATCTCGCGGACCGGGCGCTACCGGATCTTCCCGGTCATCGGTGCGACCATGCTGACGCTGGGCCTGTTCCTGTTGCATTTCCTGAATGCCGACAGCCCGCTGTGGGTCGCCATGATCTTCATGGTCTGCACCGGATTCGGGCTCGGCAATCTGATGCAGCCGCTCACCGTGGCGCTGCAGAATGCGTTGCCGCCCAAGGATATGGGCGTCTCCACCGCCGCGGCGACCTTCTTCCGGCAGATCGGCGGCACCCTGGGTGTCGCGGTATTCCTGTCGATTCTGTTCGCGCAGCTGACGCCGAATATCTCCACCGAGATGCAGTCCGCGGCCACCGATCCGGCGTTCCAGCACGCGGTGGCCGAGGGTGCGCAGAGCAGCAATCCCGCCGATGCCGCGCTCGCGAAAGGTCTACTCGCGCATGACACTTCGGCGGCCGGTGGGGTGCTGAAGGACAGCTCGATCGTGCAGCAGCTGAATCCGGAGCTGGCGCGGCCGTTCAAGGTCGGATTCTCCGAATCGATGTCGACGGTATTCCTTTCGGTGACCGGTATCGCGCTGCTCGCGCTCATCCTGGTGCTGTTCTGGAAGGAAGTGCCGCTGCGGATGGTCGGCGGTATCGAGGCGGCCAAGGGTGATGCGGCCAATGGTGCCGGACCGGATGTGGTCGAGCGCACCGAATTGTCGACCGTCGCTGGCGAGGCACTGCTATCCGAGGATGCGGTGAGTTCGACCAACGGTGTCGGACCGAGGTCCGGCGGTTCCGCCTGAACCTGTCCGGAGTGAATCGCGCCCGGTCCCGGCAGTCGTCGGGGCCGGGCGCAACCCGTTTCACGGTTCCAGGTCGCAGCGTTTGCCGGGCCCATCGAATGAGTTGCGGTCAGAGTCGGGTTCGTGACCTGGACGAGGCCGACCGCTGGCTGCGAGCCGGTGCCCGAGCGGTGATCGACAACGTCGACACAGTGGGTTCCGAAGTCCCGGTCCGGACGCCGTTCGGTTCCTCGCGTCCGGCCCGCCTAGAGATCGGAAACCCCTTCGGAGTCGGCAAGTTCAGCGATCACCTCGGCGTGGCACGGCTGGGGGAGGCACCAGCATCCGAGGCGGCGGCCACGAAGAGCTGGGAGGAGTGCCAGGAGATCCGGTCGGCCGAGTAAGTGGGCGCGGTACTTGGCCAGGACTTCTGCACGCGTGCCGTCAGGCCCGGGGCGGAAAGGGCTGGCCATCGGGGATTCCGCCAGATGCCAGCCACCTCTGGTCATTGCCCGGCCCACGTAGACGACGTCCGCGTAGTCGGGGTCGTCTCGATGGCCTTTGAGGTTCACGACCGTCGTACGGCTCATGGTCTGCCTTCTTTCGGTGGTCTTCTCGGCCGAACGGCTCAGCAGGCGGTTTGGTCCTGGCCCGCGCTCGCGGGTGAGAGGATCGCGCAAGTGGTCACTGTCATGGTTGTCCGTCTCTCACTCGGATGTGGTCCGCCGAGTCCCGTCAGGAGATCTTGACGCCGAGCAGGTCCACGGGTGTGATGACCGGAGCCGAGCTGAGCATGGTTTCCGCAGCGCCCATGAGTGCGGCGGCGATCTCGCCTTTCAGATGCTCCTGACGCCCCTGCTCATCGTTGAACGTGTCGAATACTCCGAAGGTGGTGGCGTCCAGGCGGAACGAGAACCAGGTCACCGTGTGCTGCTCCCGCTCGGCGAGCGTCACCGCATCTCGCAGCATCTCCGCTACCTTGTCGGCGTACTCCGGTTTGGCCTCGATACGGGCCAGCAGACCGATCTTCATCGTGGTCACTCCTTGTCTGGGAAAGCCGCCGGATCTGCGGCTTATAGCTAACCTACGTCGCTGATCAGCTACGGCATCAGTGGCAGAAACGACACTTTTGATATCATTTACGCCATGAAGGTGGCGGTTCTCGTCTACGAGGGGGTGTTCGACTCCGGCCTCGCGGCGATCCTCGACGTACTGGACAGCGCCAATGCGATGGGCGAGGAGGCCGACGTGATGGGCGAGGAGATCGTCGAACCGCCGTCTTGGCACGTGACCACGGTCGGCCCCCAGCCCCAGGTACGCACCGGAGCCGGACACCTGGTCACGGCCGAGCCCCTTGCGCACGCCGATGCGGCAGATCTGTTGCTCGTCCCCGCTCTGGCGGAACGTCGCCCCGCGGCGCTGCTCGACCATGTCGGCGGTGACCAGTCGCTTCCGGTTCGGAACCTGATCGCACGAACCCGTGAACGCGGCGCCGCCATCGCCTCGGCCTGCACCGGCACCTTCTTGTTGGCCGAGGCGGGAGTCCTGGACGGCCTGCGCGCGACGACGACCTGGTGGCTGGCGCCGATTTTCCGCGGGAGATACCCGGCGGTCCAGCTCGATCAGAGCCGGATGGTCATCGCCTCGGGCGGCGTCACGACTGCAGGTGCAGCCTTCGGACACGTCGACCTCGCCCTGGCGATCGTCCGGGCGAGCAGCCCCGCACTGGCCGACCTGGTGGCCCGCTACCTGGTGGTCGACGAACGCCCGTCCCAGTCCACCTACACCATTCCCAGCGCCCTGGCACAGAACGATCCCACGGTCGCGGACTTCGAACGCTGGGTCCGCGAACGGCTGTCCGAGCCCATCAGCATCCCCGATGCCGCGAAAGCCATCGGCGTCAGCAACCGCACGCTGCAACGCTCCATCCGGCGCACCATGGGAACCTCGCCGATCCGCTTCGTCCAGGACCTCAGGATCCAGCAGGCTTCCCACTTGCTGCGCACCACCGAGCTGCCGCTGGAAGCCATCGCCCGGAGAGTCGGCTACGAGCACCCGAACACGCTGCGCGTGCTGCTTCGCGAACGCACCGGCAAGACCACGCTGGCCCTTCGGGGCGTCTGACCCGCCCAGAACCCGCGGCGGCGAACGGTGCCGGACCCGATTCTGTCGAGACACCGCGTTGTCGACCGCGGGCGGCGAAACCTTGAATCCGTCCGAGGAAACGGTGGATGCCGTGGCTTCTACCGACGGTGTGGGACCGAAAATGCAGGTGCCGCTGGTTCGGCGTGAATCCGTCGGATGTGTCCGCGCCGGTGCCGGTAGGTGCCGGGCGCGGACGTCGCGCTCATGACAGCCGCACGAGCCGCGTGTCCGAAATGTCTGCGACCGGGCGGCTGAGTTCTAGGCCACGGCTGTAAGACGCTCGGCCCGTTGGTCTTCCGTAGGCACGCGTCAGCCGGCTTCGAACCGCGCGGGTTGCGGCATTTCCGGATGTATCCCGAATCCGGATGTATCCCGAAAGATTGGTGATGCTCGATACGGTCAGCGAACAGTGGTGTCGGTTAGAGGCGTGTCGCGGTGTGGACGAGGCCGGCAACGGCTTTGGATCTGCTGTGTGGTGGCCAAGCGATGACGGTCGTGACGGCCGGTGCGTCTGGCACGGGCACGACGGCATGATCGTCGCGTAGCTGGGTTCGCAGCGACTCGGGCACGACCGCGCAGGCCAGTCCGAGCGCGATCAGTTGGAATAGTTGGGTATGGTCGCGCACCTGCGGGCCGGGGCCGTCCGGATAGCTGCCATCCCGTCCAGGCCAGCGCGGCAGGGGCAGGTTCGTCAGGGCGGAAACCTCGGCTATCGACATGTGGGGCCGGTTGGCGAGGGGATGACCCGCGGGCAGGACCACGACCTGCTGTTCGGTGTGCAGGTCCTCGGTGTCGAATCCGGCTGTCGTGTCGTAAGGCCGGTGGAGCAGAGCAACGTCGGCACGCCCGTTGCGCAGCAGACTTTCCGGCTGGCCTGGCCCGCACAGCATCACCTCGACTGCCACGGCGCCCGGTTCGGCGGCGTAGGCGTGCAGCAGCTTCGACAGCAGTTCGCTGGACGCTCCGGCCTTGGTGGCCAGCACCACACCGGGTTGGTCGGCCGCGGCACGTCGGGTTCGCCGCTCGGCGGCTTCGACCGCGTCGAGCGCGGTCCGGGCCTCCCGCAGCAGCACCGCCCCGGCCTCGGTTAAGGCGATGGCGCGAGCGGTGCGGTGCAGCAGGACGACTCCGAGCCGCCGTTCGAGCTGCTGGATGGCTCGCGATAGTGGTGGTTGCGCGATCGCGAGCCGTTGTGCCGCCCGCCCGAAGTGCAACTCCTCGGCGACGGCAACGAAGTATCGCATCTCCCGCGTCTCCACCAGGTCATGGTATCCGGCGATGACCACGACCAATACCCGTGCGGTATCGCCGCCCACCTGATCGGTCTTGGACGCTGCACCCGGAGCCGCAGCAGGATCGGCGGTGTGAGTGAACAGACGATTGCGCTGGTGACCGGCGCGAACAAAGGAATCGGATACGAGATCGCCGCCGGCCTGGGCGCGCTCGGCTGGCGAATCGGTGTGGGCGCGCGCGATCGGCAACGCCGCGACACCGCGGTGGAGAAACTGCGCGCGGCCGGGACCGATGCGTTCGGTGTGCCGCTCGACGTGACCGACGACGTAAGTGTGGCCGCGGCGGCCGAATTGATCGCCGACCATGCCGGAGGGCTCGATGTCCTGGTCAACAATGCCGCGATCACCGGCGGTATGCCGCAGACACCGACCACGCTCGATCCCGCGACCGTGCGAGCTGTCGTGGAAACCAACGTGATCGGGGTCATCCGGGTCACCAACGCGATGCTGCCGATGCTGCGCGCCTCGGCCTCACCGCGGATCGTCAACATGTCCAGCAGCGTCGGCTCGCTCGCCCTGCAAACCACACCCGGCATCGACATGGGCCCGGTTCCCGCCGCCTACTTGGCCTCGAAGACCTTCCTCAACGCCCTCACCATCCAATACGTCAAGGAACTGGGTGATACCAACATCCTGATCAACTCCGGCTGTCCCGGTTTCACCGCCACCGACCTCAACGGCTTTCGCGGCGTCCGTACACCGCAACAGGGTGCGGCCATCGCGATTCGCCTCGCGACCCTGCCCGACGACGGACCGACCGGCGGATTCTTCGACGACGCCGGAACGGTGCCCTGGTGACGGGCACACCGGTGCCCACCATTCCCGTTCCCGAGGTCAGGCGCGCGTCACACATCGGAGGAGAAGCAAGACCATGGCAAAGGCAGTCAGATACGACGAGTTCGGCGGAATCGAGGTCCTGCGGGTCGATGATGTCGACCGCCCCGTGCCTGACGACGGGCAGGTCCTGGTTCGGGTAAAGGCGGCAGGCATCAACCCCGGTGAGGCGGCCATTCGAACCGGCGCGATGGCCGGCATCTTTCCCTCGACGTTTCCGTCCGGGCAAGGCAGCGATCTCGCCGGGGTTGTCGCCGAGGTCGGCGTCGGCGTCGACCGATTCTCGGTCGGCGACGAGGTGATCGGGTTCTCCGAGAAGCGGGCCGCCCAGGCCGAGTTGGTCCTGGTCGACGTCGACAACCTCACACCCAAACCGAACGGCGTCCCTTGGGAGGTGGCCGGCGGCCTGTACGTCGCCGGGGTGACAGCCTGGGGGGCAGTCCATTCTGTGCAACTCGACAAGGGGGAGACCGTTGTCGTCTCCGCAGCAGCTGGAGGAGTCGGCTCGCTCGCCGTTCAGCTCGCTCGCCGTGCCGGAGCTACGGTCATCGGCCTGGCGAGCCAGCACAACCACGAGTGGCTGCAAAGCCACGGCGTGATCCCGGTCGCATACGGTGACCGCGCCATCGACCGGATCAAGGCCGCCGCACCGGGCGACATCGATGCCTTCATCGACACCCACGGCGGCGGGTACGTCGAACTGGCTCTTGCCCTTGGCGTCGCGGTCGAGCGGATCGACACCATCGCCGATTTCGCAGCGGCCGCGAAGTACGGAGTCAAGACCGAACCCGGAACCAACGCCAGGCCGGGCGCCGAAGTACTCGCCGAATTGGCCGCCCTGATCGCCGAGGGACACCTCGAAGTTCCTATCGCGAACGTCTACCCGTTGACACAGGTCCGCCGGGCCTACACCGAACTCGAACGCCGACACACCCACGGCAAAATCGTGCTCGAGCCCTAACCTGTACCAACACAATGCAGCCCGCTCCAAAAGGCAATGCTCAACCGCAGGATCCACCACACCCTCATCACGCACAGCCGCACATGAAACCACCTGCCGCCCACCATCACTCGCTAAGCGCGACTTTTCACCTCACTGGACCCCTCGAGCCATCTACCGGAGTCGCGACCGGCGAGGTCCCGGTGGGTGGCGTGGACTACCGTCACTTCGTGACGATATTGGGGAAGTGCTGACCATGCGATATGTCAGGTCCAGGCTGCGGCGGCTGCCGTCCGCGGTCGGGTATCTGGCGGTCGGCGGCGCGACCTCGGTATTGGCCATGTTCGCGCTGATCGGTCTGCTCTTCGTGGCGGCGCTGAGTCTGATCGGGGTGGGGATTCCGGCGATCCCCGAGGCGATTCGGGTGATCCGGCCCCTGATCGGAGCCGAACGGCGCAGGGCGGCGTGGCAACTCGGTGCGCCGATCGAGGCGGTATATCGGCCGATGGAGGGCGATCTGCGGCAGCGCCTCGGGACGGCACTTGCCGATCCGGCCAATCGCCGCGATATCGGGTGGCTGCTGCTGCATGCGGTGACCGGGATCTATGTCGCGATTCTGGCGGTCGCGTTGCCGATCAGTGTGGTCAATCAGCTGTTGATTCCGATGTACTGGCAATTGCTGCCCGCGGGCACGATCGCCAACTTCGGTCTCACCGTCGACTCGTGGCCGAAGGCGGTGCTGAGCATGGTGATCGCGGTGCCGGTCGCCGCGCTGGCCTTGCAACTGCCGATGATCGCGGACTGGCAGGCCATGGCCGCGCGCCTGCTGCTGTCGCCCTCGGAGGATGTCCTGCTGGCCGATCGGGTGGCCGCGCTCACCGCGACCAGGGCGGCCGCACTGGATGCGCACGGCGCGGAACTGCGGCGGATCGAGCGTGATCTGCACGATGGCGCGCAGGCCAGGATCGCCGCGGTGATCATGCAGCTCGGATTGGCCGATCAGCTGCGCGAACAGGATCCGGAAGCGGCGCAGCGCATGGCCCGCAAGGCGCAGGACACCGCGACCGCCGCGCTCGCGGAGCTGCGTGATGTGGTGCGCAGTGTCTATCCGCCGGTGCTGTCGGATCGCGGGCTGGCCAGCGCACTGTCGGCGCTCGCCGCGCGCAGTCCCATTCCGGTGGTGCTGGATTCGAGCCGGGTGGGCAGGCTCCCGGCGGCGGTCGAGGCCGCGGCCTATTTCGTCATCGCCGAAGCTTTGACGAATGCCACCAAACACTCTGGAGCCCAGTCCATTTCGATTGTGCTCGGCAGTGCCGCCGAGGTGTTGGCGATCGTGATCACCGATGACGGTGTCGGCGGTGCGCGGGAGGCGTACGGCGGCGGGCTGGCTGGCATCCGCCGCCGCGCCGAGGCGCTGGACGGGCAGATGACGCTCACCAGTCCGGTCGGTGGCCCTACTGTGTTGCGAGTGGAGCTGCCGTGCGGGTCATGATCGCCGAGGATGACGCCCTCCTCCGGGAGGGGTTGGTGTTGTTGCTGAATACCGCGGGTATCGAGGTAGCCGCGGCCTTCGACAATGCCGACGATTTCCTCGCCGCGGTGACCGCCGACCGCCCGGATGCGGTGGTCGTCGACATTCGATTGCCGCCGACCTTCACCGATGACGGCCTGCGAGCCGCGGTGCGCGCCCGCGAGCTGCATCCCGGCCTGCCAGTGCTCGTGTTGTCGTCGTATGTGGAGGACTCCTACGCCACCGAACTACTCGGCGACGGTGCCGGTGGTGTCGGCTATCTGCTCAAGGAACGGGTCGGCAAGGTCGACCGATTCCTCGATTCGCTGCGCCGCGTCGCCGACGGCGGTACCGCCATGGATCCCGAGGTTATCTCGCAATTGTTGGTGCGGCGCAAGGCGGATGATCCGTTGGCCGCATTGACCGCGCGGGTAAAATACCACCTACGATTATTTCACGTGCACAACGTTTTGATTTTAAAGCGATTAGTACGGAACAGATTGTGGAACGATTACGTTTTGTTGCAC
>NZ_JBEXLC010000215.1:0-10893 GCF_040609795.1 Nocardia sp. NPDC004604 | reverse complement strand
ACGGTGCGCCGATCGACGGCCCAGAGTTCGCGCAGATCCCGCCACAGCACCCGGTAGGAGCCGAAGAATCCGGCCCTCGCCGCGCCCGGATCGGCCTAGTTGTTGCGGGTCATGACGTTGTGGTCACTGCGTTGGCTTGGCGCGGATCGGTTGTTAGCGTGATGGGGTGAGTTCTCCGGAGGCGTCCAGACGGTAGCCGCCCGGCCTGTGGTGCCGGGCGGCGTTGTGAGCGTGGTTCCCGCTGGTCGCCGAGCGACTAGTGGTGTTCGGGTATCTCGCAACGCCGGACGATGTCGTTTTGCTGTCGGGTGACGGTTCGCCCGATTCTGCAACCATCTCGGGTGCCGCCATTGGGATTTGTGGCGCCCTGCCTCCGGGGAGTTGTCTGTTCATGCCCATTGTGGTGTTCGTGCTGGCTGTCGCTGTCTTCGCGCAGGGCACGTCCGAGTTCATGGTGTCGGGATTGCTGGAGCAGATCGCGGCCGATGTCGGGGTCTCGTTCGGTACTGCTGGTTTGCTGACCTCGCTGTTCGCCGCCGGCATGGTGGTAGGGGCGCCGGTGATGGCGCTGATGGCGGGCCGGTTGCCGATCAGATATTCAGTGGCAGCGTTTCTGGGGCTTTTCTGTGCCGCTCATGTGATCGGTGCCGTGGCGACCGGGTTCACGGTACTGCTGATCACACGCATCGTTGCGGCGGTATCGAACGCTGGGTTCTTGGCGATCGTGCTGGCTGCGCTGCCGCGGTTGGTCGGCCCGGCGGCGGTTGGGCGTGCGACCTCGGTGGTGGTGTCCGGAGTGACGGTGGCCTGCATCGCCGGGGTCCCTGCGGGCACACTGCTGGGACAGGTCTGGGGATGGCGTTCGGCGTTCTGGGCTGTTGCCCTCATCAGTGCGGCAGTGCTCGTGCCGGTCTGGGCGATGGTCGGTCGCGGCGTGCATGAGGATGATCGGCCGGCCGCCTCAGGACCGATGCGGCGGGAATGGGCGGTGGCGGGCCGGGGGCCGGTCCTGGTTGCTGTGATGGCCGGGGTTTTGGTCAACGCGGCAACGTTCGCCGGGTTCACCTATCTCGGCACGATCCCTGCGGGCATTCCTGGGGGCGGTCGGTGGGTTCCGGTCGTGCTGGCCGTGTTCGGGGTCGGCTCGTTCGCCGGTGTGACGCTGACCGGCCGCTACAGCGACCGCTACCGAGAACGGATCATCACTGCCGGAACGGTCGTCCTCGTTGGGTTCTGGGTGCTGACTGCGGTGACCGCGCACGCCTTGGCCGGGGTAATGATCATGTCGACGGTGACAGGTGCGGGTGCGTTCGGTGTCGGATCGGCGCTGATTGCGACGATCGTGCAGAACGCCGCGCCGACGGCGCCGCGTATCGCAGGTGCCTTGGCGACCACCGCTTTCAACACCGGTGCCGTTATCGGCCCCGCCACCGCCGGTCTCGTCGTCGACTACACCGGTCACACCACCACGGCGCTGTGGTGCAGCGCGGTCTTCACGACCATTGCGGTAAGTGTTGTTCTGGCAGGTCGCCGTCGGCTCGTCGCGGGCCCGGTCGAGCAGGTGCGCGCCAATGCACGCTAACGCACCGTTGTCGGTGGAAGGCCGGCGGCGACTCATCCAGCGGTGTCGGACTCGCCCGATCGCTCACGTCGCCGCCGAGATGGGTATCTCGCGGCAGTGCGCAAGCAAGTGGGTCAACCGCTTTCGCCGATACGGGGAACTCGGCTTGCTCGACCGATCCTCGGCGCCACGACGCCAACCCACCGCGACCGCCGCCGAGACCATCGTGCGGATCGAGCAGTTGCGGCGCGAACGCAAATGGTCGGCACGACGCATCGCCATCGAACTGACCGTCGAAGGTCTAACAGTGTCGGCGCGCACGGTGACCCGGCACCTAGCCCGGCTCGGACTGAACCGGCGCCGGTTCCTGGACCCATGCGGTGACACCAACCGACAGCCACGCCGCATTCTCGCTCGCCGACCGGGCCACATGGTCCACGTCGAAATCAAGAAAATACGCCGCATCCCCGGCGGCGGCTGGCGCACGCACGGCAGAGGATCCGATCACGCCAAAGCCGCTGCCGGCACCAAGACGCGCAGCACCCGCACCGGCTACGTGTTCTTACACACCGCGGTCGACGGGTTCTCACGGCTGGCCTTTACCGAGGCGCTGCCCGATGAGAAAGCGACCACCGCTGTCGGTTTCGTATTCCGGGCGCGGGCGTTCTTCGCCGCACACGGCATCGACCGGATCGAACGGATCGTCACCGACAACGGGTCTTGTTACCGAGCAAAGGATTTCGCGAAAGTACTACTCGGAGCTCGGCACCGGTGGATCACTCCCTACACGCCGCGCCACAATGGCAAGGTCGAACGCTGCAACCGGATCCTGGCCGAGGAATTCCGCTACGCCCACGAATGGGACCAGTGAAACCCAACGCACCGGTGTACTCGCGATCTGGAACACCCACTACACCTGCCATCGGCCACATTCGGCCGCCAGAAACCGGCCCCCATCCAGCCGCCTCCACACCGGCATCACCAACGTCACGGCCTCATACACCTAGGCCAACTTCGGATTCCTAGGAAACTCCTCACGCTCCGGAAGCGAATTGATCAAATCCAACAGCGCCGTCCGCAGCCTCGCGGTCGTTCCGCTGCTCAGTGACGTCCACTTCGTCCCGTCATCCGACACACTCGCGGTCGCGATGAATCGTCCACCGCGCGTGTTGAATACGGCGATGTGGTTGTCGGCGTAGTCCTTCGTGCCGTCGCCGTAGATAACGCCGACGATTTCGGTGTGCGAGTGGATCTGCACCATGGCCGAGGCCAGGACCTGCGCATCTCTTGGGGGGTTGCCGACCTTGGTCAGGCGGGCCGCGGTTGCCGCGGCATCGCCCGCATCGTCGAAGATCGGGACGAGCTGTTCGGTAGGAGCGTTCATACCAGTCAGCTCGAGCGCTTCGGCGGGGCCGAGCGCCGCGAGGATCGGCGCGGGCAGATCCTCTTCGACCTGGTCGATCACGTAGGAGTGCGGCCCGCGAAGGGCGACGGCCACGAGGTCATCGCCCTTCGCCAGACACATGCGACTCACTTGACCTTCGACGATCAGCCGCACCGCGACCACCCAGTGCGGGCGGTACAGCGCGCGCAGCCGATCTTCGAGTTCGTGGTGGACGGCACCATCGATCAGGAGTTCCCGATCGGTGAGCGACTGGGCGGCCGCGGCCATCGCGGCATCGTGATCGGTCACATTGTCGTAGCTCCCCATCGCTTGCAGCACGATGGGGAGCTCGTCGATCTCGAGTGTCTCCAGGACATACTGCATCTCGTCGAGTGACAGCACGACCGACGCGAGCGTGGACGGGCCGTGGCCCGCACCCAGCACCGTCACTTAGCCGTCCCGGAGGCGTCGGCACCGATAACCCCGTCGGCGGCATACCGGCCGTCGGCGAAGTGATCGGCGACCAGGTAATCCGGGGTCTTGTGCTCGGACTCATCGTCCTCATCCGAGTGATTGCCGTGACCCATCAGCGGGCTGCTGGATGTCGACGCGCTGCGCACCGGCGCACTATCGAGCCGAACCGAGACGTTCTCGGTCGCCGCCGCGGCGGGCGTACCACCGCTGGTCGCGCCTGCACCCCAGCCCTCGGGGATCTTGAGCGAACCGTTGTTGAGCGTGGCACCCGGCACCGACGATGCGGAACGGGTCGCGGTGGCGGCGCTGGCCACACCGCCGATTCCCATGGCGGCCATCGGCGCGACAGTGGTGGCCGCGGACGGCGCCGCCGCACTGGTGACGGCCGAGATCGCGCTCGCGCCGATATTTCCGGCCGTGGTGACGCCGCCGGAGAGTACCCCGCCCGCGACATTGGCCGCCTGGGTCGCTGCGCTCACCACTGCCGGGTTCTGCACGAATGCGGACGCGGCGGCGAGCGCACCCTGCACCGGGTCGCCCCCGAAAGCCGTGTCCGACGATTGACTCGCGTCCGCGGTACCGGCGCCGTTGGCGATCGGCGGCGGGGTGATGAACTCGCCGGGCGTCACGACCATTGCGCTGGTCGCGGACTCGTAGGTCTCCATGGTCAGCGCGGCCCGCAGATCGAGCGCCGCCTTGGCGGCCTCGGCGGCTTCCGAGGAGCCGTTGAGCACGCCGCCGGTGGAGTGCGCGGCGACCCGGGCGGCGTCCACGGCCGTGATCTCCGGCAGGCTCGGCATGGCGATCGAGGCGACGGTGTACGCGGTCGCGTTCGCTGCCGCCTTGGCACCCATCGTGGCGGCCATGACGCTCTGCTGTTCGGCCCATGCGGTGATGCCGCCGAGCCGGCTCAGTACAGCGAGACCGGTAACACCCTGCATGCCGACGCCGAGTTCGGCCATCACCCGGGCGACGGTCGCGGTGGCGTCCACCCACGCACCGGTCAGCGCGCCCCACGCGGTGGCGGCGGCCGAGATCGGAACGCCGTGCGCACCCGCGTTGAGGGCGATGGAATTTGCTTCTGCCAGGCGGGGCAGCCAGAACACCCCGGTAACACCTGCGGTCATGTCAGTAACTCCCCTTAATCCGTGATCGCAGCTCAGATGATGGTCGAGGCCTGGACGTTCATGACGCCCGCCTTCACGATGTCTTCGCCGATGTGTGTAGCGAGCTGACTGCGCAGCGTCGCGGCGGCGTGATGCAGCTCGAGTACGAGCTGACCCACCGACTGGTCGTGTGTGATCGCCGCCTTGTTGAAATGCTGCGCGGCCAGCAGGGACACCTCGTCGATTCCGGAGGGGACGACATGGGTTGCCGGAGCGCTCAAAACTTGTGCGGCGGCGAGCCTTTCGGCGAGCAGATCCAGCTCTCCCGCTGCGAGGAGGACGGCTTCGGGTGAGATGTTTACAAGGCCAACCATGGCTCGACTCCTTCTAGTGGTAACTACTGGGCGGAACCACGAGAATTCCCCCTACGAGTGATAGGACGCGACAGCCACGCGATCGGTTCCATCGAATCCCCAAATTTCTATCCCGGTCTGTCTCAGCTGTTTCCGGTCCCACACAGCTGGGTAAAGACTAGCCCCATCCCAACTCATGCAACCGGTCTTCGTCAATGCCGAAATAGTGTGCAATCTCATGGATCACGGTGATCGCGACCTCCTCGACGACCTCACGTTCATCGCCGCAGATGTCCAAAATCGCTTCGCGATAGATGGTTACGGTGTCCGGCAGCGATCCGCCGTAGTGACTGTCCCGCTCGGTCAGCGCGATTCCGTGATACAGGCCGAGCAGATGTGGATCCTCCGGATTGCGCGGTTCGATCAGCACGACCACATTGTCGATGGCACGGGTCAGCTCCGGCGGGATGAGATCGAGCGCATCGCCGACCAGCTCCTCGAACCGGTCCGCGGACATGGCGACCGACATCAGCGCGGCTGCGGCGGCAGCGGCGCAGCGCCGGGCAGCGGTGCCGGGGTCGAGCGCCCGGAGTTCGGCGGCGGGACCGGCGCCTGGCCATTGATCAAGATCTCGCCCTTCGCCGAGCCGGTGATCGGTGCGAAGCCCTCGCGGTCGGTGCCCTTGCCGATCATGCAGTCCAGCTTGTGGCTGCCCGACAGCCAGCTGCGGGCGTCGAGGTAATCGAAGAACAGTGTCAACGTTTTATTGCGCACCGCGTCGGGGGAGCCGAGGTAGTCGTTTGCCGCGCGCCCGCATTCGTCCTCCATGAACTTGTCCTGGTCGTCCTTGGTGGGCGGGCCGCCGGGAAAGCGCTGGCCGAGGTCGACGGTGGAGACGATTTCGACGGCGTGCGCCTGTGCGCACTCCACCGGATCGGTGGGCAGATTCTGGCTGATGCCCAGGCAGGTACTCGGCTCGAAGACCTTCGACTGGTCGTGTTCGGCGGCGCTGCCGGTGGTCGGCAGCGGAGTGCCGGTGCTGCCGGAGAACTGGAGCCCGCAGCGCAGTGTCCGGTCGCCGTGCTTCCAACCGTCGGGGCTGGGGTACATCAGGCCGACGACATAGCGGCCGCGCGGATCGAACCTGCCGCTCAGATATTGAGTCACCGCCGGGTTGCAGTGCTCTTCCTTGAGTTCGGTCAGCCGCAGCGAGTCCGGGAAGCGTGAGCCGGGACCGAATTCCACGCCGGGATATTTGGCCATATCGACATCGGCGGCGACCTCGAACAGATGCTTGTTCGAACAGGCGACCTTAACCAGATCGCTGCGATCCTGCTTGCTCCAGCTGAGGCAATCGCCCTTCGCCGCGGTACCGAACTCCCGGTCCAGCGCCGTCTCGCCGGGTGAACCGGGGGTGTGCGCCTCCAACCCCTTTTCATTGTCGTAGCCGGTGATGAACAGGCCGACCAGCGAGATGAGGACGGCACCCGCCGCCGCGGCGAGCAGCACCCAGCGCAGTTTCGGCGCGGACAGATGCAGTTTGCCGTCGGCGACCGCGTCGCGGTCGATGATCACCGACTGCGGGAACGATTCCGCGCGCGTCGACTCGCCCGAGCGCGGCTCGAGTTCACGCGGGTCCTGGGGCAGATCATCAGCAGACATCGCGATCCATCATGTCAGCGTCTGATCTCGGGTGCCACGACCTGGTCGGATCGATTCGAAGCGCCCCGGTAGTGGCTATGCGAGGTGCGTCATCCGCGGAATGCGGACAGGAACAGACCCGGCAGCCGCGCCGGATTTGCGGTCGCGTAGAACTCCGTCAGCTTGCGCCCCGTTGTGGCCGCGGTGGCATTGGTGACGAACCACGGCGGCTTCGGCGACAGCGCCATTTCCCCGCGCAGCAGTGACCGCGGCGACGGCCGGAACGGTCCGCGCACCACCGTGCGCTCCACATCGTCGAGCAGAAAAGCGTTGTGTACCACGCCGATTCCGCTCTGTACATCATCGAGCGTGTGGCCGGGATAGGCACCCCAGGATGCGCGCGGGGCCAAAAAGGCCAGTGCGGTCCAGGCATTGACCGCGATGGCCCCGTAGCGCAGCCGCTCGATGGCGCGGTCGAAGGCGATGCCGAGCCGTTTGATAGTGCTCGGGTGTGCGATCACGTTGACACCGAGTGTGCCGATCACCTCGTCATTTGCGAAATCGACCGCATGCTGGAGGAATTCGCTGCCGGTATGCGGCAGTTCGACGACACCCAGGACCGGTGAGAAGTACTCGGTGCGCAGCAGCGGCGTTTCGGTCCGCGGCAGATTCTCGACGAGGACGCGCCCGTGATCCGGCCCGAGCCGCTCGGCCGCCGGATACGAATCCAGCGCTCCGGCGACCCGATCGTCACTGCCCGGGTAGTAGGCCCGGCGCTGCGGCGCCCGCTCGATCGCGGTACGCAACTCCGCGAGGAACCTGTCCTTCTGCGGCCAATCCGAACTGACCACCACCGCCTGGGTGGCGACGCAGTTGTAGCCGCCATTGTGCAGCCGCTGGGTCGCGACGTGTTCGGCTTGGAAGCGCAGGTCGGCGTCGTCCCATTCGCCCGGCACCACGATCGTCGGCGATACTCCGCCGAGTTCGCTGGTGATCGGCTTGTCCAGCAGCGGCCGTCCCTCGGCCTTGCCGTCCGGGCCCCAGACGATCGCGTCGTGGGTGCGCATGCTGCCGGTCATATGGACATGCGTGATATCGGGGTGATGCACCAGATACCCGCCCGCCTCGGCACCACCGGTCAGTATGCGCAGCACACCGAGCTCGAGCAGCGGCGCGAAGACCATTTCGTACACCGTGAACAGCGGGTCGGTGATCGGATTCAGCTTGAGCGCGACCACCCGGTTGTGGGCGTAGAGCTCGTAGAGCACATCCAGGGGCGGTATGGAGGTGATATTGCCCGCGCCGAGCACCGCGCCGACGCCCCCGGTCGCGGTCGGATCGAGCTGGCCGAGTCCGGCGCGGCTGCGCGCGGTATCGGCATCGACGCCGGGGCGCAGCCATACTTCGCCGTGAAAACCGCTCAGCAGCAGCCGGTCGTAGAGATCGAGCGGCAGAATCGGCACCGCGACCCGCTCGCCGGGCGCCTCGGCCAGCGCGACCCCGTCCAGCGGACTGTGCCCCTGCTCCAGCGCCGATAGCGTGGCCGACAGTGCGGCGGTGGCCTGCAGCAGCGTCATCGGCCCCGACATCCATTCCTCACCGACCAGCGGAGAGTCCGGATCCAGCCCCTTGATGGTGCGCCCGGCCCGCACCCACTCGTGCGAGAAGCGGCCGGTGCGGGTGTGGATATCGTCGAGAAGTTCGCGGCGGCGACGCAGCGAGGTATGCGCCCACGTCTTCTCGCCCGCGACCAGATCGGCCACTGCGTTATCAATCGCGGTTTTGTCGAAAGTTGTGCCCACAAACCAACTATGCGCGCGTACACCCCCGCACGGTCCGCATCCTGGGATATCGGCGTGAAACCGCAATACCGCGACCATTAGGCTGGTCACCCATGATCGACCTCCGATTCCTGCGGGACAACCCCGACGCGGTCCGCGCCTCGCAGCGCGCCCGCGGCGAAGACCCCGCCCTCGTCGACACGCTGCTCGAGGCAGACGCGGCGCGGCGTGCGGCGGTGGCCACCGCCGATAACCTGCGCGCCGAGCACAAGGCGATGGGCAAGTTGATCGGCAAGGCGAAGCCGGAGGAGCGGTCCATCCTGCTCGAACAGGCGCAGGAGATGTCGGCGAAGGTCAAGGAGGCCGAGGCCGCCCAGCATGCCGCTGACGCCGATATGGACGCCGCGCACCGGGCCATTTCGAATGTGGTCCAGGAGGGTGCGCCCGCGGGCGGCGAGGACGACTACATCGTGCTCGAGACCATCGGCACGCCGAGGGAATTCGATTTCGAGCCCAAGGACCATGTGGAGCTCGGCGAATCGCTCGGTCTGTTCGATATGGAACGCGGCGCGAAGGTGTCGGGCGCGCGCTTCTACTTCATGACCGGTTACGGCGCGCTGCTACAGCTCGGTCTGTTGCAGCTGGCCGCCCAGAAGGCGGTGGCCAACGGGTTCACCATGATGATTCCGCCGGTGCTGGTGCGCCCGGAGATCATGGCGGGTACCGGCTTCCTCGGTCAGCACTCGGCCGAGGTCTACCACCTCGAGGAGGACGAGCTGTACCTGGTCGGCACCTCGGAGGTGCCGCTGGCGGGCTACCACTCGGACGAGATCCTCGACCTCAGCGACGGCCCGAAGCGCTATGCAGGTTGGTCGTCGTGCTTCCGGCGCGAGGCGGGCAGTTACGGCAAGGACACCCGCGGCATCATTCGCGTGCACCAGTTCGACAAGGTCGAGATGTTCGTCTTTACCACGCCGGATGAGGCCGCGGCCGAACACAAGCGCCTGCTCGCCTGGGAGCAGGACATGCTCGCCGCCGTCGAGGTGCCTTACCGGATCATCGATGTCGCCGCCGGTGACCTCGGCAGTTCGGCCGCCCGCAAATTCGACTGCGAGGCCTGGGTGCCCACCCAGCAGACCTACCGCGAACTCACCTCGACCTCGAACTGCACCACCTTCCAGGCCCGCCGCTTGGCCGTGCGCTATCGCGACGAAAACGGAAAACCGCAGATCGCAGCCACTTTGAACGGTACGCTCGCGACCACGCGCTGGATCGTGGCAATCCTGGAAAACCATCAGCAGGCCGACGGTTCGGTGCGGGTGCCCGCCGCGCTGGTGCCATTCGTCGGCACCGAGGTGCTGAGACCATCGAAGTAGATGGGCCGAAAATGCCCGTCCCACATTGCCCAGAGGTAAATAGCTGGTGGTTGGCCATGCCGGATTCGCGGGATGTGGCAACCGGCAGGAATTGTTATGTCTAGGCTATTCACCGTGCGAGGAATCGGGTCTCGCGGCGATACCCGAACCCGGGTGCGGGCCGCGTCTGCGCTGGCGACGGCTATGGTCATGTCCCGGACCACCGGGGCCTTCTATGTAATGGGGGGTGCGCTCGGCCTGCTGATCACGGGAATTGCCCCGGGCAGCGAAGGCAATCGGGCGCTGGTGGGTACCGCCGCTGCGGTGGCGCTGCTGCTCGGACTCAGCCTGCTCGGCTGGGGTCCGCGGCTGCCGCATGGGATTCACCACGGCTATGTCGCGATCGCGACGGTATTGGTGACGATCGCGATCTACGCCTTCCCGAATACCGTCGGCGCGATCGGTCTCGCCTCGTTCTATGTATTCGTCGCCTGTGATGCCGCGCTGTTCTTCGCATGGCCGCAGGCGTTCGCGCATATAGCCTTCGCAATGGCCATGTGCCTCTGGGTAATGCCGTCGCGGCCGATCCATCCTGCATTGCCGTGGTGGTCCGGGTTGATTCCGGCGGGCGTGACCTTCGGAGTGGGCGTGGTGGTCGGCATTCTGACCCGCATGGCCTCCGAGGCCGATATCGATGTGCTCACCGGATTGCTCAATCGGCGCGGTTTCGACCGGGCGTTGAACAGCGCGATCGAAACGGCCACCCGCACCGGACAGGGACTGGCGCTGGTACTCGTCGATCTCGACCGCTTCCAGAAGATCAACGATCACCTCGGCCATCGCGCGGGCGATGCGGTGCTGCAGCGGGTCGCCGATACCTGGTCGAAGTTGCTCGCGCCGGATCAGCGACTGGCTCGCTACGGTGGTGACGCCTTCGCGCTGTTGATGCCGAATACCACCGAGCAGGCGGCGATTCTGCTCACCGAGCAGTTGCGTGCATCGGTGACCACCGGATGTTCCGCCGGTGTCACCTCGTGGCAGTCGGGGGAGTCGGGATCGCTGCTGGTGAGCCGGGCGGATGTCGGTCTGTATCGGGCCAAGCAGGCGGGGCGCAACCGCACGGTGCTGGAGTCGTCGCGGCAGCTGCCATTGGCGGTCGAACTGCGCGAGGCGATCGACCGCGGCGCATATTAGAAGTTAACCCACGTGCAAGTCGTACAGTGCCTTTCTTAAGTAAA
>NZ_JBEXLC010000214.1:0-11015 GCF_040609795.1 Nocardia sp. NPDC004604 | reverse complement strand
CTGACAACCCTGGCGTGCTGATCAGCAGCACCGAAGCCTGCGATGCGCAGCACACCCGCAACGACGATGCCAACTCCCAACCCTGCAGCGATTTCGAGAGGTCTTCCCGTTCATCCACTTTGAGTAGATAGCGCTCAGCAACGCATCGTAATAGCCGCTGGGCGGGCAGTCCATCCGCGCCCCTGTCGAGCAGCCGAACCTGACCCGCGATCTCGGTGCACACATTCGCTGGCTGTCCGACGGAAGGGTGCGGCCCAGGCGCCACATAGGTCAGCAACCTACGCTCATGCCGTTGGGGCGAGCAGTCTGCCCGCCGAGATGGACTGCGACGCAGAACATCCGGAAACTAGCCGATTTCCTGGTGCTGTGTTCGCGTATGCGAGAGGTGTCCGCCTCATTCGGTGTCTCAGTAGCGATCATCATCGATCCAGCCGCACCGACCCTTCGACAGCGACGTATCGATATGCTCTCGCTTCGGCTCCGCGGGGCGTGGCCGGAATCACCAAAGCCCGCAACCGAACCTGGGTCCGTCTGAGATCATCACACTATGTCCCGCAAGAATCAGCCGGACGCTCAGCGCGCCGTCGAGCCAGCCTTGGAGCCGGGCGAACAACTGCTGATAATGCTCTCGGCGACGGTGTCGAACTGGGGTGACGGGGGTGGCTACTACATCGTCTGGCCTGTCGTCTCGTTGTTGCGAGTACTGAACCGGCGCCGGCGGGCACGAGCAGCGGGTCGATCGCAGGGACTACGACTTCGCCCGGCGTTCATTGTCGCGGTGACGTCCCAGCGGGTGTTGTTCTTCGCGGCCCGAAGGGGCTGGCGGCCGGGCGCACCGTGCGGCGAGCTGTCCCGCGATCGCATTACCGGCGTCATGGTTGGGAAAGCAGTGCTGGCGGGATACCCGCCCCGGGAGTTGTGTTACATCGTGGTGTGCATGTCCAGCGGGCCTGATCTGTCACTGCGGGTCGCGGCTGAATCGGCGTGGTGGCTCCGAGACGAATTCGGCGCCGCAGAAGGAAGTCGGTGACGTCCGTTTCACCGACTCGGCGACGAACACGGTCACCGTGTCCTGCGTGTCGTTGGCAAAGGCTCGAAAATCGTGCTCGTCCCGCTGCCGCCAGCAGTAGGGCGGGCCATCGACCGCGCCACCACAGAAGAAAAGCTGTTCGGTGCGGCGAGATGTGAAGTGGCCCTAAATGGTTTGCGCCGGATCTTGCGCGCGGGGATGCTCGGCCGAACAGCCATAGAGAGGAAAAGCGAAATGGCCGCATCCAGCAAGCCGTCGGAGTCCGAGCCGGAGGTCCGCACGGCGGCCGGTGTGCTGCGCGGTGGCCGGGAGGCGGGGCTGGCGGTCTTCCGCGGCATCCCGTTCGCCGAGCCGCCGGTCGGCGACCTGCGTTTCGCCGCGCCGCGGCCGGTGCGCGGCTGGGATGGGGTGCGACCCGCCGTCGCCTACGGCCCGCCGCCTCCGCAGTCCGCCGTCCTCGCGGTGTCTCAGGACACTGCCGGAGGCGACTGGCTGACGGTCAATGTCTGGACGCCAGAACCGGATCCGGCCTCCGCGCTCCCGGTGATGGTGTGGTTTCCCGGCGGTGGTTATGCGATGGGCAACGCCGGCCTGCCGGAATACGACGCCGGGCATCTGGCCGCGATGGGAACCGTGGTCGTGACCCTCAACTACCGTCTCGGTATCGAGGGGTTCGCCCAGATCGAGGGCGCCCCGGCCAACCGTGGACTGCTCGACCAGGTCGCGGCCCTGGAGTGGGTGCGGGACAACATCCGGGTGTTCGGCGGCGACCCTGACCGGGTGACGGTCTTCGGGCAGTCGGCGGGTGCCGGATCGGTCGCCGCGCTGCTCGCGATGCCGCGCGCCGCCGGGCTCCTGCGCCGGGCGATCGCGCAGAGTGTGCCGGGGACGTTCTTCTCTCCTGAGCTGGCCGCCGACCTCACCGCGGCCTTCGCCGCCGAGCTTGGGGTGGCGCCCACGGTGTCCGGGCTGTCGGCGGTGGCCCCGGACCTACTACCCGCCGCTGGCGACGCGGTATTCGCCAAGATGGACCAGTGGCGGGAGCGGTGGGGGCAGATCACCCACCGGCCGATTCCGTATGCGCCGGTTGTCGACGGTGACGTGCTGCCCACGACCCCCTGGGCGGCGCTGGCCGATGGCACCGCCCGGGACGTCGAGCTTCTCGTCGGGCACACGCGGGACGAGCACCGGTTGTTCAGCCTGATCGACGGTGTGCTCGGCCAGGTCACGCGGGAGCAGACCGAGACCGCGCTGCACGTTCTCGCCGCCGGGCCGGACGGTGCGCGCCGGTATCGGGAGGCGTTCCCGGCCGCTGTCGATGAGGAGCTGTACGAGCTGGTCAACGCCGACTGGTTGTTCCGTATGCCGAGCGTAAGGCTGGCCGACGCGCAGATCGCCGGTGGCGGCCGGGCCCACCTCTACGAGCTGACCTGGACTGCCCCGGGCATGGGCGGCGCTCTCGGCGCCTGCCACGGGCTGGACGTGCCGCTCGTCTTCGGCAACCTGGGCAGTGGGCAGACCGCCATGCTGATCGGCGACCCGCCCTCGCCGGAGGCGGCGGAGCTGTCGGCGCGAATCCGCGGGTCGTGGACGTCATTCGCCGCGCACGGCGACCCGGGCTGGCCCGCGTACGACGCCGATCACCGCCTTGCCCAGATCTTCGACACGGCGTCGACGGTCACCGCCTACCCGGAGGAGGCCTCGCGGCTGCTGTGGCAAGACTTCACCTTCCCGGCGCTGCCGCTGCTCGCGCGGTGAAAGTTTTCGAGGTCGTCGGCAGTCGTCTCGTCGAGACAACCACGTCCGGGATCCCGGTCGCCGGCTGGCCTGCGACCTGTGGGTTCGGGCTGAAACCTGGGATCGGTAGGTGGCGCGCTCGGCATCTACTTGCCCCATGACATCTTCTCAACCTTCCACGAACCAACCGCAGCCCGCCGGCTTGGACAAAAAGACCAGCGCGGTCCTGTCGTACGCACTGGGGTGGCTCACCGGAATCATCTTCCTGTTCGTGGGAAAGAAAGATCCCGATGTGAAATTCCATGCCTCGCAATCGATCGTCTTCTTCGGGGCGGTCTCGGTGGTCAATATTGTTCTGAGCATCGTCGGCTCGCTCCTCGGAGTCCTGGGGATCATCTTCAGCCTCGCCGGACTCGCAGTCGCGGTCTTCGCAGTCGTCGTCTGGATCATGGCCATGGTCCAGGCGAACAACACCGGCGGTGTCCGCGCAGAGCTTCCCATCGTCGGAAAATTCACTGCCCCATATGCCGATCAGTTGGCCAACTCGGTCAAGTAGCGGCATATTCGAAGTCCCCAGCTGGATTCATCATCGAGGATGCTGTCGGCACCCCTGCCTGCGGGCCAGATGCGACAGTCCGAAGATCAACGGCCCGAGGCTATCTCGGGCCGTTGGCGTCCGCGTGGAACGTCCGAGAATGCCGAAGACAGCGCTGTCCGAACCGGCCACAGCGCTGAAGAACTCGGCCGGTCGGCCCGGGATGACTTGCATATGCACGGGCCGACCCTGACGACACCGGCTCAGGCCGGGGCCGGCAGCTGGATCGAGGCGAGTTCGGCCGGGTCGACGACGATGTGGATGGCGGCGATCCGGCCGTCGGTGACCGTGCAGGCGATGACGGAGAGGGGGGTTCCGTCGGGGCGCCAGGACATGTGGCCGGGGATGCCGTTGACCAGCACGGGTCGGTGGCGGGCGACCTCGCCGGAGAACATGCGGGCGCCGGCGGCGACCTCGGTGGCGCCGAGTGTGACCACCACGCCCTCGGGGGTGTCGACGGTCAGCTTCACGTTCGGGTCGAGGACGCGAAGGAGCGCTTCGAAGTCGCCACCGAGGGCGGCGGCGCGGAAGGCTTGGACGACCTCTCGGTGTTCACGGCCGGGGCCCGCCAGCCGGTCCGTGGCTCGGACCTTGCGACGCGCGCGGCTGGCGATCATCTTGGCGGCGTCGGCGGATTTGCCCAGGATCTGGCCGATTTCGTGGAACGGGACCGCGAACATATCGTGCAGGACGAACGCCAGGCGCTCGCTCGGGGTGAGCGAATCGAGCACAACGAGCAGGGCGAGGCCGACCGAATCGGCCAGCGCCACTTGCTCGTCCGGCGTTGGGTCGTCGTCGGGCGTCACCACGAAGTCCGAAAACTCCTGCCCATAGGAGGTTTCGGGGTGGTCCTGGCGGGAGCGCAGGAGGTCCAGGCTGATTCGGCCGACCACGGTGGTCAGCCAGCCGGCCAGGTGCCAGAACTCGCCGCACATCTGCTGGCGACTGCCGAACGATTCCGGAAAGCGGCGGGCGAGGATTGAAGTACGATATGTCCTGAATTTCGGTAAGCGGCATCCCCGGTCGGGCTATTTCATCGAAAGCCCGGCCGAGGGTACCTGTTTCGAGAGTTATCCGATCAGTTCGATTTCCCCTGTCATTGGTTGGCGCCGGCGATACCGCCGATGATTCCCCCGATAATGCAACCGGGCACGAATCCGGCGACAAAGAACAGGAGCCCGATCAGCGCGCCGACCGCGCAGCCGATCAGCACACCCGCAACCGTGGTGCCCGCATCACCGATGAACTGCGGCGGGGCCGATGCCGGTGCGTTGACCGGCGTCAGCGTCAATGTCGTTGCCGCGGCATCGACTTCGGGCGTGACCTGAATCTGCTGGCCCGCCACCGTCTGCAGCGTGGTCGGCACGGTGGCGACCACCGAACCATCGGGCGCCAGCACGCTGATGCCCGCATCCGGCGTCAGCACGAACCTGCCGGAGGCCAGCGTGATGGTGGCATCGGAGCGGTCCGTCGCCACCGCCGCGGTGTATTCGATGCCGTGATCCACCCCGTTGAGGACGGTTTCGGATGGCACTTCGGGCGAGCCGTAGGCGGTGGCCGCGGCGATGCCGGTCGCGGCTATGGTCAAAACCGTTGTCGCCACCATTTTTTTGATCTTCATCAGCATTTCCAATCATCCAGCCGATTCGATTGATGTTCCCCGAGAAACGGACATGGGACATCAATCATGATGCGCTTCCGAAGCGCTCGGCGTCGACGGTTTCAGGAAATCGAATTACGTTGCAAGATCAAATGATTCGAAAACACAGAGGAATTGGGGGATTGCCTTTTCCGCTATTCCAGTTCACCCTCGGTCTCCAGGTAGATCTGGCGCAATCGGTCCAGCGTCGCCTGCTCCGGACGCTCCCACAACTCCCGTTGCGCCGCCTCCAGCAGACGCTCGGCAATGCCGTGCAGCGCCCACGGGTTGGACTGCTCCATGAACTTGCGGTTCACGTCATCGAAAACGTAACTCTCGGCGAGCTTTTCGTACATCCAGTCGGCCACGACATTGGTGGTCGCGTCGTAGCCGAACAGGTAGTCGACGGTGGCCGCCATCTCGAAGGCGCCCTTATAGCCGTGCCTGCGCATCGCCTCGAGCCAGCGCGGGTTCACCACCCGGGCCCGGAAGACGCGCGAGGTCTCCTCCGAGAGCGTGCGGGTGCGCACGGCGTCGGGGCGGGTGCTGTCACCGATGTAGGCCTCCGGATTCTTGCCGGTGAGCGCGCGCACGGTGGCGACCATGCCGCCGTGGTACTGGAAGTAGTCGTCGGAGTCGGCGATATCGTGTTCGCGGGTGTCGGTATTCTTGGCGGCCACCGTGATCCGGCGGTAGGCGGTGCGCATATCGTCGGCGGCCGGGGCGCCGTCGAGGTCGCGACCGTAGGCGTAGCCACCCCATGCGGTGTAGACCTGTGCAAGGTCGTCGTCGGTTCGCCAACTCTTCGAGTCGATCAATTGCAGGAGGCCAGCGCCGTAGGTGCCGGGCTTGGAACCGAAGATGCGGGTGGTCGCGCGGCGCTTGTCGCCGTGTTCGGCGAGATCGTTCTGAGCGTGTGCGCGAACGTAATTCGACTCGGCAGGCTCGTCCAGTTCAGCGACCAACCGGACCGCATCGTCGAGCAGTGCGAGCACGTGCGGGAAGGCGTCACGGAAGAAGCCGCTGATGCGCACGGTGACGTCGATGCGCGGGCGGCCCAGTTCCTCGAGTGGGATCACCTCGAGTGTGGTCACGCGGCGGCTCGCCTCATCCCAGACCGGGCGGACGCCCAGCAGCGCAAGCACTTCCGCGATATCATCGCCGGAGGTGCGCATGGCGGAGGTGCCCCACACCGACAACCCGACCGAGCGCGGGTACTCGCCATGATCGGCCCGGTACCGATCGACCAGCGAATCCGCCATCGCCTGCCCGGTCTCCCAGGCCAGCCGCGACGGAACCGCCTTGGGATCGACCGAGTAGAAATTCCGACCTGTCGGCAGGACATTGATCAGACCGCGCAGCGGGGAACCGCTCGGGCCCGCCGGAATGAATCCGCCGTTGAGCGCGTGCAGGATTCGGTCGATCTCCACGCCCGTCTGTCGCAGGCGGGGCACTACCTCGGTGGCCGCGAATCGCAGGACGGTGCGGATTGCGGAAGGCGTGGTGTCAGCGGCCGAATCGGTCGCGCTCAGCGCAGCGGCGAATGCGTCGACCAGGCCGTCGACCGCGTCCGCGGACCAGTCGGCAGCCTGCAGTCCGGCGAGCAGCTCACGCGCCTGGCGCTCCACCGCGTCGACCCGTTCGCGCGCCTCGGTACCGGATTCGTTCAGCCCCAGGGCTTCTCGCAGACCCGGCACATTCCGTTCACCGCCCCACAGCTGGCGGGCGCGCAGCATGGCGAGTACCAGATCGAGTTCGGTCTCCCCCGCCGGTGCCTGCCCGAGCACATGCAGCCCGTCGCGGATCTGCACATCCTTGATCTCGCACAGCCAGCCGTCGACGTGCAGCAGCATGTCATCGAAGACGTCCTCGTCGGGGCGTTCGTCCAAGCCGAGGTCGTGGTCCATTTTCGCCGCACGCATGAGGGTCCAGATCTGCTGGCGGATGGCGGGCAGCTTGGCCGGGTCGAGGGTGGAGATATTGGCGTGTTCGTCGAGCAATTGCTCCAAACGCGAGATATCGCCGTAGCTTTCGGCGCGCGCCATGGGCGGAATGAGGTGATCGACCAGGGTGGCGTGGGCGCGACGCTTGGCCTGGGTGCCCTCGCCCGGATCGTTGACCAGGAACGGGTAGATGAGCGGCAGGTCACCGAGCGCGGCATCGGTGCCGCAGGAGGCGGACATTCCGAGCGTTTTGCCGGGCAGCCATTCCAAGTTGCCGTGCTTGCCCAGATGCACCATGGCATCGGCGGCGAAACCGTCCGGCGCCGCAATCCACCGATAGGCGGCGAGGTAGTGGTGGCTGGGCGGCAGGTCGGGGTCGTGGTAGATGGCGACCGGGTTCTCGCCGAAACCGCGCGGCGGCTGCACCATCAGCACGATATTGCCGAAACGCAGTGCGGCGATGACGATTTCGCCCTTGGGATCGGCCGAGCGATCGACGTAGAGTTCGCCGGGCGGCGGACCCCACGCCTCGACGACGGCCGCGCGCAGATCCTCGGGCAGAGTGTCGAACCAGCGGGTGTACTGGACGGCGCCGATGCGGATCGGATTGCCCTCGAGCTGTTCGGCGGTGAGCCAGTCGGGATCCTGACCGCCCGCGGCGATCAGCGCGTGGATCAGCGCGTCGCCGTCACGTTCCGCGAGCCCGGGCACCTCGCCGTCGGCACCGAGATCATAACCGGCCGAGCGCATTTCGGTGAGCAGCCGAATCGCGCTCGCGGGGGTGTCCAGGCCGACCGCGTTGCCGATGCGGGCATGTTTGGTCGGGTAGGCCGACATCATGATGGCGATGCGGCGCCGTTCGGCCGGGATGTGGCGCAGTCGCGCATGCCGGACCGCGATACCGGCGACCCGCGCCGCGCGCTCGGGATCGGGCACATAGGTGGACAGGCCGTCGGCGTCGAATTCCTTGAAAGAGAACGGAACCGTAATGATGCGGCCGTCGAATTCCGGGACGGCCACCTGGGTGGCGACATCCAGTGGTGAGAGGCCGTCGTCATTGGCCTCCCATTGGGCGCGGCCGCTGGTGAGGCACAGACCCTGCAGGATCGGCACATCCAGTTCGGCAAGGGCTGCGACATCCCAGGCTTCGTCATCACCACCGGCCGACGCGCTCGCGGGCTTGGTGCCGCCCGCGGCGAGCACGGTCACCACCAAAGCGTCTGCTGTGCGCAGAGTTTCGAGCAATTCCGGCTCGGCAGTGCGCAGCGACGCGCAGTACAGCGGCAGCGCCTTCGCGCCCGCATCCTCGATCGCGGTGCACAGCGCGTCGATGTAGGCAGTATTTCCCGCGAGATGTTGTGCGCGGTAATAGATTACGGCCACCGTCGGCGGTTTCTCGACATCCGAGCTCGGGTCTGCTGTCGCGCTCGGATCGCGGTGCGCGCCGGGGTGACCGGACGGCCGGGAAATGGCCGCAGGGTTGCGCACAACACGCTGCAATTCGCCCCAGCTCGGCAGCTGCACCGGCGGCTCGAAGCCGTGGCCGGTGAGCAGCACCGTATCCGAGAGGAAGTTGTGCAGCTGCCGCAGGTTTTCCGCGCCACCGGCAGCGAGGTAGTTGTGCGCGTCGGCGGCCACCCCGCCGGGGACCGTCGAACATTCCATCAACTCGGCATCGGGAGCGATCTCACCACCGAGCGCCACCATCGGCACCCCGCTGGCGCGCACCGCTTCGAGCCCGTCCTCCCAGGCCCGTTTGCCGCCGAGGATGCGCACGATCACCAGATCGGCACCGTCGAGCAGTGCGGGCAGGTCCTCGACCAGCAGCCGAGCCGGATTCCCCCACCGATACTCGGCACCGCTCGCACGTGCGCTCAACAGATCGGTGTCGGACGTCGACAGCAGCAAAATCACAGGTGGCAGCCTTCCTCGGGTGACGCGCCCATCGGGTACGGTGCTCGCCGGAGAGGGTCTGGCTGTTGACAGTGGCGCGACCGCACCGGAGTTCCACCGGTTTCCTCATCGCCCGTCGAGCACCCAGATGCTATCTGGTGCCGAATCGCGGTCCGGGCGACCCACCCATGCGAAGCCCTAACCGCACCTGCGAACCGATAGCAGTCCGGCCGGTTTCGCTCAGATCAGATCAGCGTTTCCGTCGATGACCTTCAGGTGGTAGTGGAATTTGTCGACGCGCCAGCCCACATCGGTGCGCTCCGCGCCGATGGTGTAGCTGCCGACAAAGGTGCGGGTCTTGCCATTGGCCGCATCGTTCTTCACGTGGACAGCGATGGCGTCGGCGTGGATCTCGGCGTGGTCGCCCTGGAGATCGACCAGATAGTTGCCCGCTTGGTGATGGACGCCGTCGAGGTCGTCGAGACCTGCGCGCCAATCGCCGACGATATCGGCCATGGGACGCACCGCCACCGGCCCACCGAAGCCGCCATCGAAATCGACCTTGCCGGTGAACACCTCCGAGAGCAGGTCATCCCACCGTTTCTGGTCGGTATAGACGAACATCCTGGTGACCACGTCGATAATCGCGAGTCGGTCGGCAACGGTGGAGATTTCACTCATGCGCTCACCCTAGAGCGCCGACCGAGATCGGCGCAGAGCACGCATCGACACGAGTTCTCCCGCTCGAGGCCGAATCAGGAGCTACGACCACGGCGTCGTGCCACGACGGGGCGCTGCCCGGAGAGGGTTTCGGCGACCTCGCCCTCAGGGAAAGTTCGTGCGCCACAATGGAATCCGCGCATGATGTCATCGCATACCTGGCCAGGTGCAGCCTCCACGGCAAGGCCCTGCCCGGACACCTCGCCATCAGGGGAGATTCACACGCCGCAATCGAATCCGTCTGCGAAGTCAGGGGTGATGAGTTGCTCCGCGTCGGTCGTCAGCATCGGCGATACTCGCAGATCACCGACCGTCCAGATTTACCGCGAGCGTTGGCGGTGCTGATTCCACCGCAACGCGCCGGGCAATGGCGCCGTCGCATTCGCCGCCCGATGAGTCCGGTATCGCGCCTGGTCACTTAGGCTGGATGGGTCATGACGCGTACGAATCCCGATTCCTGCCCCGGCGTGCTCCGGCTGCATCAGGCAGCCGATGGGCCACTGGCTCGGATTCGGCTGCCCGGTGGGCGGCTGGAGCCTGGACAATTGCAGGTGTTGGCCCAGGCGGCGGCCGAACTCGGCGATGGAAATATCGAGCTGACCTCACGGGGCAATGTGCAGTTGCGGCAGATGCATGATGCGGCGGCGCTGAGCGAGCGATTGGCGGGTGCCGGGCTGCTGCCGAGTCGGACCCATGAGCGGGTGCGCAATATCGTCGCCTCGCCGCTTTCGGGCCGGATCGGTGGACTGTCGGATGTGCACGGGCTCGTTCCGGTGCTCGACACGGGTTTGCAGGCCGCTGCACGGCTGGCCGAACTGCCCGGCCGGGTGCTTTTCACCCTCGACGACGGTCGTGGCGATATCAGCGGACTGGCTGGCGATATCGGTGTACACGCCACTGGCGCAGACGAATTCGCGCTGGTGCTGGCCGGTCGTGATACCGGCATTCGCATCTCCCCGGCCGATGCGGTGCAGGTGATGCTGGCCGCCGCACACGGCTTTCTCGACCTCGGATCCGGCCAGTGGCGGTTGCACGAGGTGGATGACGGCGTGCGGCGATTGATCGAGATACTCGGCCTGTCCCCCGGCCCCGACCGCCTGGAATTCGGTGCCGCCCAGGACATTCCGATCGGCTGGCTCGACCAGAACAACGGTCTGGTCAGCCTCGGCGCGGCCGTTCGCCTCGGTTCCCTGCCCGCCCGGACCGCCGAATTCATCGCCGCCATCGAACATCCCATCTTCATCACCCCGTGGCGCAGCCTGGTGATCACCGATCTGGCGGAATGGCCCGCCGAACAGGTCGTCCGTGTACTCGCCCCCATGGGCCTCATCTTCGATGCCAACTCCCCCTGGCTCCAGGTCAGATGATTAAATAAACTTGCATTCTCATTGTCATGTAATACTACATATTGAATAGGGTCTTCAACTACTACATTTTTAGGGACATATACAAATACGC
>NZ_JBEXLC010000213.1:0-11231 GCF_040609795.1 Nocardia sp. NPDC004604 | reverse complement strand
ACAGGGGTGCCTCTTCCATTTATAAGTTTTGGCGCTGCCGTAGTCCTCGCCGCCGACCATCAGATACTTCAGATCCGGTAGCGGCCAACGGGTGTGATCGATGGTGGACAGTACTGAAGGTGTGATGAGGAGGTGGCTGATGTGTTCGCGGTCGAGCAGTGCGGCGAGTTCATCACCGCCGTAGACGTCGTTGGGTGCGATGACCATGGCCGCGCCAGCCGCCAGCGGGAGCAGCAACTCGAGTACTGATACATCGAAGCTGGGTGATGCCAGATGTAGCGTGCGGGAACCGGGTTCGATGCCCATGGCAAGCCGGTGTTCCGCGGCGCAGTTGCCGAGTCCGCGGTGGGTGACCGCGACACCCTTGGGTCGTCCGGTCGATCCGGAGGTGTAGATGACGTAGGCGATATCGTCGATCCGCAACGGACGAACCCGATCGCTGTCGATAATCGGACGATCATCGGTGTTGGGCCGGTCGCCGGACGTGTCGAGTTCGTCCGATATCAGCCAGTCCATATTGTCGGGCAATTGTGGGCGTACGGCTGGCACGGTCAGACCGATGGCCGCGTTCGAATCGGTCATCATGTGGGTGATGCGTTCGGCCGGATAGGTCGGGTCGATCGGCAGGAAGGCGGCCCCCGATTTCGCGACGGCCCAGACCACGAGCATCGAGTCCGCGGAACGTGGGATGCTGATCGCGACAACATCTTCCGGGCCGATGCCACGTCGGATGAGCTGCCGCGCCAACCGGTTGGAGCGTTCGTCCAGTTCCCGATAACTCAGCTGTCGTCCATCGAACGCGATCGCGGTGGCGTCGGGATCGAACGCGACTGCTGCCGACAGCAAATCGGGCAGCGTGGCCGGCGGTGCCGAGGGCGCGCCGGAACGGGTCAGCAGATCGGCTCGTTCGGCAGGTTCGAGCACATCGATCGCCCCGACCGCAACAGTCGGATCGGTGACGATCGACTCCAGAATCCGAATCCACCGATGCGCAAGAGAATCGATGGTCGCAGCGTCGAACAGATCCGTGGCGTAGGTGAGCGCGACAGTCATATGACCGCTGTCATGATCCTCCGACAGGATGAATTGCAGATCGAATCCAGGCGTTTGGTCGCTCGGGTCGACCACCAGCGGCTCGAAATCGGACAGGGCCGACCCCACCGGCTCCTGATTCCGCAACGCCAACAGCACCTGAAACAGCGGATGCCTGGACTGGGACCGCTGTGGCACCAACTGGTCCACCACCTGCTCGAACGGAACCTCGGCGTGCTCGAAGGCGTCCACATCGACTTGTTCGATCCGGCCGAGCAGATCGGTGAACGATTCAGCGGGATCGATCTCGGTCCGCAACACCACGCGCGCCGCGGCACCGTCCCCGGCAATCGGTGTGCCGATCGGAATGTCGGTGGTACCGCTCAACCGGGCGAGCAGTACCGCCAACGCGCCATGGATCGCCGTGAACAGCGACGAACTGTGCTGCTGGGCAAACCCTTCCACCGCCCGAACCAACTCGGCAGGCAGCGCATAGTTCGCCGTGGCCGCTCGATTCGACGACACCACCGGCCGCGGCCGGTCGAACGGCAGCGGAAGGTTCTCGGGCAGATCCGCGAGTGTTTCCCGCCAGAACGCCAGATTCTCACGGCGGCGGCGGATCCGAGCACCCTCGCCAACGCTTTCGGGGTGAACCTGCTCCAGCGCAGTGTCCGGCGCGGCGGCGAACGCATCGAGAAACTCCTCGAACCTCGTGCAATGCGCCGAGAGTTCGGAGTCGGTATAGAGGTTGGGATTGGCCAGCAAGTGCAGAATCGTCCGCGGCGGCTCCCCGGTTTGATACAGGTCGACCAGCAGATCGTCGACCGGCCCCGAACTGAGGATATGGAACTCCCCGGTCACCGAACCGAATCGGATCTCCTGGTAGAAGAACATCACATTCACCACCGGACCCGCAAAACGCCGCAGTCCGCCCTGGTATCCGACGGCGGCACGAATATCGGTCAGGCCGCACCGCTGGTGCCGCAACGCCCCCACCAGATCGGACTGCACCCGCCGCGTCACCGTCGCCACGGTGTCGCTCGAATCGAGGGTGAGCGGAAGCGGAGCGACATTGACGAACATCCCGCCGGACCGCCGCAGCACGGCGTTGGTGCGACCCGATACGGGAATATTGACCATGACGTCGTCTCGGCCGGTCATCCGCGCCAGATAGCAGCCGAAGGCGGCGATCACCACCGCGGCCGGGCTCGCGTCCAACGCTTTCGCGGCATGCTCGATCCGCTGCACCGTCGTCGGCGACAGTTCGGCCTTCGCGACTGTACTGTTCGCGCGCGCGGGTGCCTGCCCGGCGACCAGACTGGACTCGTCCCCGACGTCGGCGAGTCTGTTCACCCAATATTCCTGATCGTCGGTGAACCGCTTCGACTCCCGGTAGCTGCGGTCGGCGTCGTAGAGGGCGCGCACATCCGCGGCCCGGTTCGGCTCCGCCGTCCGGCCCTCCAGCGCCGCCCCGTACAGTTCGGCGATCCGGTTGATTATCATCATTCCGGCGTAACCGTCCAGCGCGACGTGGTGGATTCTGCTGTACAGCAGGTAATGCTGCTCCCCGACCTGCACGATCGCCGTTCCCACCAAGCGGTCTCTGGTCATGTCGAGCGGAGTGGTGTACTCCCGATGCATCCACTCCAACCCCGCCGCGACGGGATCCGGTTCACCGCGCATATCGATCACCGGCGCCGGTGACTCCAGCGACGGGTCGAACACCTGGTACGGCTCGCCGTCGACCTCAACCACCCGCAGATATCCCGACTGGAACTCGTGGCCTGCCCGCATCGCCACTTCGCGCAGCAGATCGACGTCGAGACCGCCACGCAACTCGACGTACTGTGCCTCTGATATCGGCACATCCGGACTCAATTTCTGCGCCAGCCACAACGCCCGCTGCCCGGCAGACAGCGGCACTTGCTCTATTACTGACACGTCCGGCTCGGTATCTGCGCTCGATCCCCGCTCGGGTTGAAACTGTGGTCGCAAAACGGTCATTTGGCCTCCTCCAGCGCCGGCCACGGCCGGTCCAGGTCGAATGGACGGCGTGCGTGTACCCGGCGTTCGGAATTCGACGGCGAAATAATCACCGAGTTGATCAAGGCAATTGGCGGCATACTTGACTATCGCGGGATCCCGCCGTGGCGTATCAGATGTCGAACGGAAACCGGCGTCACGCAGGTACCTTCGCCCCTCGTTTCGTCGACTGAATACGCTCACTTTCAATGACTTTCGTCTTGTAAATAGTCGACCGAATCGCGTTCGCGAATTTCACAAATCGGCATAATTCACCCAGGGCCGTTAACACATGATCTTCGCATTGCGATTCTCGAATTCTCGCCGGAATCCGGGAGCTGTTCGGCCGCGGTCCGCCACCGCTCGATCCGCTGGTGCCCCATCGCCCATGGCGTCGTTCGCGTCGGGGCTGCACCTGGGCGGCGACGGTATCGTGCCAGCTCGGGCCGGATATCAACCGGTCACTCGCACAACCCGGCCGGTTGCGCGGCGCGGACGTGCAGCTTCATATTCGACCGGTGGTGTGCAGCCGAGCCGGTGCATGAGCCGACTGGCATTGAACCAATGGACGCATTCCGCGGTAAGGGGTCTCGACGTCGGCGAGCCGGTTGAGCGGGCCGCTCTGAAACGGTGAATCGTCGCGGACCGCCTCGGTCCGGTGGAGCCCAATTGTCGTCTGCCAGCGCATTATCGAATGCGTCACCGACCGAGCCGATCGACGGAATCCTCCCCGACAATACGAGTGATTCACCGAACCGCACCGATGCATATCGCGACCCGGTGTCCGAATGATGAATTGCACTGCCGGACAATGGATGCCCCTCGCGGATCGGGTCGCCGCCGATTGTCGGATTGCGGATTCGACGAAGCTGGTGTGCTCGGACGTCGAGCATTCCCAGCCGAGAATTCGCCCGGCTCAGGGGCCGTTTCGATGGTGCCCGTTTGTTCCAGACGTGGAAGGCTCTCGGGGCGATCTTGCAGCCGTGCGCATTGAGCGCGGCTGATCGGTGCGACTCCGAACCAGGCCCGATGCTCGGCGATGAACCGTCAGATCACCGCTGATTCGGGTCGCACTCCCTCCACTGCCCTCGGATTCCGAACACCGTTCCCGCAGTAAAAGATCTTGATTCTGGGTAGCATCGTTCTTCGTCATTGCGCTTACACCTGCCGCCGGCAACCTGTGCTGGATTGTGTGACATACGGCTGGAAAGGCTTATCAGCCGGACGATGCGCACACGATGACAGCTCGCCCGGTTTGCTGGCGCCTGCTGGCGAAGGGAGCTGACTGACCAAAATGACCGCGAAATCGACCGTCCACAGCGTGACATACGATTTGTTGAGGTCGCTGGGCCTTACGACCGTGTTCGGTAATCCGGGATCCACCGAGGAGACCTTCCTCAAGAACTTCCCGGAGGACTTCACCTACGTGCTGGGTCTTCAGGAAGCATCCGTCATCGCCATGGCCGATGCCTTCGCCCAGACCACCCGGCGTCCGGCGCTGGTGAACCTGCACTCTTCCGCTGGGCTCGGCAACAGCATCGGCAACCTGGTCGCCGCCTACCGCGGGCACACTCCGCTCATCGTCACGGCCGGCCAGCAACACCGCGAGCTGCTGATCGGCGATCCGTACCTGACCAACCTCGATGCGGCGAACCTGCCAAGGCCGTGGGTGAAGTGGTCCTACGAGCCCGCACGCGCCGAGGCCGTACCCGAAGCGATCATGCGTGCCTATGCGATGGCCGTGCAGCCGCCAGCGGGACCGGTGTTCCTGTCCATCCCGCTCGATGACTGGAACCACCCCCTGGAAGGGCCGGCCGTACTGCGTGATGTCAGCAGGACCTACGCCCCCGACCCAGAGCGCCTGCGGCGCTTCGCCGAACGCATCACCGCTAGTCAGCGGCCGGCCCTGATCCTCGGGCCCGATGTGGACCGCGCGCGCGGATGGCAGGCCGGCATCGCACTGGCCGAGAAATTGAAGGCCGCGGTCTACAGCCCGCCGCTTCCGGACCGCGCCTCGTTCCCCGAGGACCATCCCCTGTACCAGGGTTCGGTCGGCATGTCGGTCAAGGCCGTCGGCGAGCGGCTCGCCGGACACGATCTCGTCGTGGTCATCGGGGCCGAGGTCTTCCGCTACTACCCCTACGTGCCCGGCGACATCCTCCCCGCTGGGACCGAACTGTTGCAGATCACGGACGACCCAGCGACGGCCGCAGCGGCCCGTATCGGTGACAGCCTCCTCGGCGATGCCCGGCTGTCGATCGAACTCCTCACCGAGCTGGTGGATGACGGCAGCGGCCGCGCGCAGCCCAAGCCCATGCCGCGTCCTCGGAGCCTGCCGGAAAACCCGAGCAGCCCGCTGACACCGGCCGAGGTCTACGCGGCTCTCAGCGAGGTCCGTCCGGAGCACGCGGTCTTTGTCAACGAGTCCACCTCGACCATGGCCCAACATGCCGAATGGCTGCCCACCGTCGAGCCCGACTCGTTCTTCGCCACTGCCAGCGGTGGTATCGGCTGGGCTGCACCGGCTGCCGTCGGTGTCGCGCTCGGCGACCGGGACCGCGGTGTCACGCGTCCGGTGATCGGTCTGATCGGGGACGGATCGTTCCAATACTCGGTCCAGGGCCTGTGGACCGCGACACAACAGAACTTGCCGATCGTGTACGTCGTGATGCGCAATCACGAGTACTCGATCCTCAAATCCTTCGCCGAACTGGAGGAGACGCCGGGTGTGCCCGGGCTCGACCTACCGGGCCTGGACATCGCCTCCGTCGCACGGGGTTTGGGCTGCCATGCCGTCGATGTCACATCCACCGGAGACCTCGAAAAGGAGTTCAGGCTCGCGCTGGAATCCGGTACCACCACGGTCATCGTGGTGACCACCCAACCGGAGAAGGCCATGCTCTGAGGTTTGGGTGACCCAGGGGAATCCCACCCCTGGGTCACCCGACCCGAGGACGAGGGCCGCGCCTGCCGACTGCGGACTTGCAGTTGACTCGCCGCCGTTCCGGCTCGGCCGACAGCCGCCATCACTCCCGCGCCCGGCGCCGGTGCCGAGCGCCGATCGACTCCCGTCGTTCCGAATTCGGTTCCTCTGGTTCGCAATACGGACAGGGTGAGCGCCCACGCCCCAGCGCTCGAAGGCATCTGACCCGCTACCGCGGTGCGGCGTCGCGCCCGCCGGTTCGAGCGCGGCGGTCGTGCCGCAACCGGATCGATGACTTGCCACCGCTGATGCATCCAACTGGAGATACGCGGCAACCGTGGTGGACGCCGACGTTCACTCACCGCCGCTGTGTAGCGGTGTGCTGACGGTATGCTGGAGGACAATCAGCCCAGGGGCGTTGTGATGGGGTACGTGCAGTGGCTGCAGGGGAATTTCGGGGTCGAGGATGGCTGAATTCGGTCCACTGATGACGCAGCATGAGCCTGATCCCCCGATCGCGGCGGAACTGGCTGCGGCGGGGTTCGAGGATGCGGACGAGATCGGCCACGGGGGCTTCGGCGTGGTCTACCGCTGTCAGCAGCGCTCACTCGACCGAACCGTGGCGATCAAGGTGCTGACCTCCCTCCTCGCCCCCGACAACGTCGAACGATTTGTTCGTGAGCAGCGCGCGATGGGCAAACTGTCCGGGCATCCGAAACAAGCATTCCCCGCGACATCGCCGCTGCCATCGACCATGCCATGGCGGAGGACCCGCACGATCGCCCTGCCACCGCGGCCGCATTCGGAGACGAGTTGCGCCGGATCCAGCACCGCCATGGACTGCCCGTCGACGATATGGCCATCCCCGCCCGAGTCGGTGGTGAGCCTGTCCACGACGAGGTGGAGACCCCTCTGATGGAGGGAAACAACCCGATGCCGACTCGGTTACGTGTGATTCTGGCCGAAGACGACGTGCTACTGCGCGAAGGTGTAGCGAGCCTGCTCATACGCTCCGGGTTCGACGTCGAAGGACAAGCCGGCGACGCGTCCCAACTCCTGGCACTGGTCCGGGACCGAGTGCCGGACCTGGTGATAATCGATGTTCGGATGCCGCCCACGCATACCACCGAGGGCCTCGATGCAGCACGGGTGATCCGCGACGAACTCCCCCAAGTCGGCATCCTCATGCTATCGGCGCACGCCGACGTCGAGCATGCGATGGAGCTGTTGGCCAGTGGTCGTGGGATCGGCTACCTACTCAAGAGCCGGGTCACCGACGTGGAGGATTTCATCGACACTCTCCGACGGATCACCAAGGGGGCCTCGGTCGTCGACCCGGCCCTCGTTCAAGAGCTCGTGTCGGCTCGGCGACGCAACGATCCTCTTGCCGTGCTCAGCGCGCGGGAGCGCGAGGTGCTCGCTTTGATGGCGGAGGGACGTTCGAACGCCGGCATCGCCCACCGGCTATGGGTCACCGAGGGGACCGTCGAAAAGCACGTGCGCAGCATTCTCACCAAGCTGAATCTGCCGGAGACCGCCGAGGACCATCGCCGAGTCCTCGCCGTCGTCAGATTCCTCGAGGCTCGCTGACCTCCGGACATCGACCAGCCGCCGCTGCTCCACCGGCACAGCGTCCCGCGATGCTCGTCGAACCGCACAACCGACCGCCCCGGCCGCTGCGACAGACTTTGCGTCAGCGATGCGCGCTGCCTTGTGAGCGTCCGAGTGGGCCCACGCCCGGCCGGAAGATACGCCCTACCGCTGCCCCGCATCCTCGGTTACCCGTTGACCGGAGGCGCGGAATTGACGGTAGCCGTAGTGACGCAGCCGCAGATCCGCGCAAGTATCGGTATACAGCCGCAAATACCACAAGCAACCCAGGGGATTCCGCCGTGCGGATGCAGATAGCGCGCCGGTACGTGAATTACAACGCACGATCGAACCGTAAGTCTCGGATTCCGCATTCTTCACCCGACGGCATCAATCACTCCAACGATCATAAATCTGGAAACGCTCCAGTGAATTGGCGGTTGTTCCCATGGAACGCACCTCGGAAAGGAGCGCAATTATGACTACAGCGCGTCGAAATCATCAAAGTGTCAGCCGGCGTCTCGCCGACGATATCCGTAATTTCACGGCCTCAGCTGAGCTGACGGCCAACCTTCAGCGCGTGCTGGTCGATCTCATCGAACTGCACCTGCAAGGCAAACAGGCCCATTGGAACGTGGTCGGGACCAATTTCCGCGACCTGCACCTGCAGCTCGACGAACTCGTTGACGCCGCCCGCGAAGCCAGCGACACCATCGCGGAGCGGATGCGGGCCCTGGACGCCGTACCGGACGGGCGATCCGACACCGTCGCAGTCACGACGAGCCTGCCGCCTTTTCCGGCCGATGAGCTGGATACGGGCCATGTCGTCGACTTGATCACGACACGGACCTATGCAGCGACCGACACCCTCCGCGACGTGCATGATGCGGTCGACGCCGAGGACCCCAGCACCAGCGACTTACTGCACGAGGTCATCGACTCGCTGGAGAAGCTCGCCTGGATGATCAAGTCGGAGAATCGCAAGATCTGATCGCCCGAACCTCGATCCGCCGCCGGCGCGCCCTTCGCCCGGCGGCGGATTCACGGATGTGAACCAATGCGGTCCAGCTGCCACGACCTTGCCCCTGCTGTTCAGGGAGGTCGCGGGCCGCGGTAAGGAAGGCCGGGCTGACGTCGACGATGAGACAGCGCAACGGCGTGACCGGCGACATCATGGAGGTCATTCTGCTCGAGCATGGGGCGGCGCGCATTCCGGCTACCGGGAATACTGCTCGGCATTGTGATTGCCGTGACCACGACCTGCGCAATTCTGGCTGGCGGGAACGACTTATTGATGCCAGCCGTGGCGACAAAGTTTGCCATTCAGGCGAAAGTAGTCGATATGAAGACCACAACATTGGAAAGAAGCGGACTGCGCGTCTCCCACATTGCGTCCAGTACATGGCAACCGGGCGGTGAATGGGGTTCGTTCGACGAAGACGCGCCGGTTGCCGGACCGTCCCCGGAGACGATGTGATGACCGGTTCGGTGCGCACCGTGGCGGTACTGGGCACCGGCACGATGGGCGCACCGATCGCACGGAATCTACTACGCGCCGGGTTCGACGTGCTGGTGTGGAATCGAACCTCGGTCGAGGCAGCACTGGTCGCCGCTGGAGCACACCGGGTCTCCAGCAACGCCGCCTCCCCCGCCGAGGTGTTGATCACTGTGTTCGACGACGGCGCCGCCGTCGAGCACGTGATGACCCGGCCCGGCGGTGCGCTATCGGCTCTTGCTCCTGGAGCGATCTGGATCCAAATGAGCACTGTCGAGCCCAAATACTGCGCTCGTCTCGCCGACCTCGCCATCCGGAACAACATCCTGTTCATCGACGCCCCGGTAGTCGGCGGTCCCGGACTAGCCGAGTCTGGAGAGCTGCTCATCCCCGCCTCGGGCGTACGTCCGGTCCGGCCGCTGGTCGAGCCGATCTTCCGTGCCCTCGGCCAGCGAACACTCTGGCTCGAACGTATCGGCGACGGGAGCAGCCTCGGCATCGCGCTCAACAACTCGCTGAATCTCCTGGTCGAGGGAATGGCCGAAACCCTTACTCTCAGTGCGGCCTTCAACATCGCCCCACAGCAGTTGCTGAATGCCGTCGCCGGCGGGCCATTGGCAACGGAGTAGGCGAGGAGCAAGGCAATAAGGACATCACCTCGCCGCTGATCCTCAGGTGGCTATTCGGGCCAGGGGCTGGCTTCGATGACATCGACGAAGTCGGTGCGGGTGAAACCGGGCTGGAAGTGGGCAAGGACGTCGGCGTTGACGGTTCCGAAGGTGGTCTCGGGCCGATCGCCGAAACCGTTGGTGAACGCGGCGAGGAGGGGATCGCGACTCCTGCGATGTGCTCGGTCATGACGATGCTCCTCGCGCTGCGCCGATCTCGCGATCCGGTAACCGGCGGGGGTTGGTTTTTCACCTACTTTGTGTGGCCGACTTTCGGTCGCTCTGCGGCGGTCGGTTCGTGTAGCGCCTGCTTGGCCCGTACTCCTTGTTCGACTCGGTCACCGAGATCCTTATCAATGTTGTGCAGGTATGCGAACGTCCTGGTGAGCACGGGTGGGCTCACGCCGTCGAGCAGGTGTCCGATGATGTTGTTGACCAGTCGTGTCCTGGCGGCGTCGTCGAGAACCGTGCGGACCATGGTGCCAGCCTGTCCCCAGTCGTCGTCGTCCGCGCGCAGCGTGTAGGCGGTTCGCACCATCTCGCCGTCGGCATACCAACTCGCAGGCGGTCCCGCCACCGTGGGATCGGCGTGCGGTCCGCCCTTCGAGTTGGGCACATACACCGGATCGCCTGGGTTGTGGTGGCGCATGGCGCCGTCTTTCGCCCACGATCGGACCTCGGTGCCGTGTGGCGAATTGACTGGTAGCTCTTTGTAGTTGATACCTATCCGGTGTCGGTGCGCGTCGGCATAGGAGAACCAGCGCCCGAGCAGCATCTTGTCGGGGCTGGGGCCGGTGCCGGGTACTGCGTTATTGGGCTCGAACGCCGCTTCTTCGATGTCGGTGAAGTAGTTGGCCGGGTTACGGTTCAAGGTCATCTTGCCGACCTCGATCAGCGGATAGTCGCCGTGCGGCCATACCTTGGTGAGATCGAAGGGGTTGTAGCGGTAGGTCTTCGCGTCGTCGAACGGCATGATCTGCATCTTCAGGGTCCAGCTCGGATACTCACCGCCTTCGATCGCTCTCCACAGATCACGCTGGTGGTAGTCCATGTCGATCGAGGTCATATGGGCGGCTTCGTCCTGGGTGAGGAACTTGATGCCCTGATCGGTCTTTAGGTGGTACTTGACCCAGAACCGTTCGCCGGCAGCGTTGATCCACATGTACGTGTGGCTGGAGTACCCGTTCATGTGCCGGAAGGTGGCCGGGATGCCGCGATCTCCCATCAGCCAGATCACCTGGTGCGCCGATTCCGGCGACAGGGTCCAGAAATCCCATTGCATGTCGTTATCGCGCAGATTGTTGTCGGCGCGACGCTTCTGTGACCGGATGAAATCCTGGAACTTCATCGGATCCCGCACGAAAAAGACGGGTGTGTTATTGCCGACCAGATCGAAATTGCCCTGCTCGGTGTAGAACCTCACGGCGCCCATGTACGAATCACCGGAGCAGCGCGGCCGCGAAATCGACGAAGGCGCCACCTTGCCCCCAGCCGCGATACG
>NZ_JBEXLC010000212.1:0-11590 GCF_040609795.1 Nocardia sp. NPDC004604 | reverse complement strand
GCAAATTCGCCTCCCTCGACCATCTCAGTGGCGGCCGGGCGGGGTGGAACGTGGTGACCTCGGCCGCGCCGTGGGAGTCACGCAATTTCGGCTTCCCCGAACATATGGAGCACGATCTGCGCTACACGAGGGCGGAGGAGTTCGTCTCGGTGGCGAACCGGCTGTGGGCCTCGGGTAGCGAGCCGATCAACCACTCCGGCCGGTTCTTCAGCGTGCGTGGCCCGCTCAATGTGCCGACCCCGCCGCAGGGTCGACCGGTGATCTTCCAGGCGGGCGCGTCGCCCGTCGGCCGGGACTTCGCCGCCAGGCACGGTGAGGTGCTGTTCACCCGCCACACCAGGCTGTCGGATGCGCAGGAGTTCTACGCCGATCTCAAGGCCCGCGCGGCCGCGCACGGCCGTCCCCCCGAGTCGATTCAGATCTGGGTCGGTCTGCAGCCGATCGTCGCCGATACCGAAACGGCGGCCCGGGATCTGCTGCGCGAGTTGCAGGGACTGATGCCCGACATCGTCGCGCTGCGCGCGCTGCAGGATCAGCTCGGTGATGTCGACCTGACCGGCTATCCGCTGGACGGACCCGTCCCGGACCTGCCGGTCTCCAATCACTCGCACAGCACCGCACAACGGTGGATCGACCTGGCCAGGCGGGAGAACCTGACCCTGCGCCAGCTCTGCTTGCGCACCGCGGGCGATATCGTCACCGGCACCCCGGAACAGCTGGCCGATCACATGGAGACCATGTTCACCCAGGCGGCCGCGGACGGGTTCATCGTCGACTTCCCCTATCTGCCTGGGGCATTGGATGATTTCGTCGAGCATGTCATACCGGAACTTCGCCGGCGCGGATTGGTCCGAACCTCCTACCTGGACGGAACCCTTCGGGAAAACCTCGGTCTCCCCACGAACTCGCTGGCAGGTGTCCGATGAGCCTTGTCTTGTTCGCACAGCTGCCCGATATGAGCGAGAACGGTGGTGGCCGAGCCGGTTTCGTGCGCGCGCGGGCGCAGGTACAGGCCGCGCGGGACGCCGGGGTCGATGCCCTGCTGCTGACCGATCGGCAGTCCATCGGCCCGGACGGTTCGGGCAAGTACGAGGCGGGCACGCTGGCCGCCGCGCTCGCCGTAGCCACCGAAAACATCGGGCTGGTGCCCTCGATCTCGACCGAGCACCTGGCGCCCTATCACGTCGCCCGCTTGCTCGCGACGGTCGACGTGCTCAGCGGCGGCCGGGCGGGCTGGGAGATCGGGCGGCCGAGTGCGGTAGCGGATGCCGCGAATTATCACGCCCGCGACGTCGCACCGCTGCGCAACCAGCGCTCCCGCGCCGACGAATTCACCCGGGTGGTGACCGGGCTTTGGGACAGCTTTCAAGACAACGCATTTCTTCGCGACCGAGATTCGGGCGTCTACTTCGTGCCCGAGCGGCTGCACAGCCTCGATCACCGCGGCGAATACTTCGATGTCGCAGGCCCACTCAACATCGCCCGCCCGCCACAGGGCTATCCGGTGCAGGTCCGCAGGATCGCCTGCGCCGAGGACGCCACCGCCGCGGGCGCGACGTCCGACGTGGCGCTCGTGCCGATCGAAATGGCCGATGCGGCAGCGGATCTCGCTCAGGCACTGACCGAAGCCTGCCGTGCGGCCGGACGGACGCCCGAGGACGTCCGCCTGCTCGTGGAGCAGCGGGCCGACACGCCCGCCGATCATCTCCTGCGCTCGGCCGAGGCCGGGTACATCGATGGCTTCGCCCTGATCCCGCCTGCCGGACCGGCAGATTCGGCACATGCGGCCACGGTGGCGACGGCCCGCGCGCTGCGGCGGCAGGTGCCGGGGACGACGGGCACCACGTTGCGCGCCCGACTGGGGCTGCGGCGTCCCGCCGGTCGATCGCCGGCGGCGTGACGCCCCGAGGTACACCCGACATCGACGAACGCCGCACCGATCAGACAAGCGCCCGCCAGAGGCCTTGGTGCGCAACGGCATTACCCTGTCCACAACGATCCGATCTAAAGGGAGCGCACCTGACCGACGGCCGGTCTGGAACGACGATGATTCGCGCGCCGGCTTGGTCGCCAGGTTGGCGCCGATCTTCGGCTGGGCAGGGCAGAATTGTGCGCAGCGACCGAGTAGCGGTATGCGATCAGTGTCCGCGGCAGTCGTCTGTGACTACTTTTCCGACATATTCGCCTTCATTGCTCTTGCAATAACTCCACTCTCACACCGCCTCCAGCGCGTCGGCGGCATCGATGAGACATCGGCCGACCGACGCAGGTGATGTGCGCGCACCGGCAACCCTCGGCACGCCAGAGCCGTTGCCCTGCTTCTGTTCACCGTACGTCCCGCGTCCATCCGCAACGCCGCCGGCAGCAGCTGAAGGTAGGTCGGTGCAGCGTCTTGTCCAACCCCCGCAGTGCCCCGCCAGGGCCGACCGGGGGTTCCGATACCGGCTGATCTCGTTCACCCGTCCAGCCCTCCCCCACGGTTGCAAAGATACGATCTGACTATCAATGCGTGGTGAGCCTATCGGAGCATTCGCCTTTCTCCAGACCCCACTTCTTTTAATGGACAGGACAGCCGTCCAGTGGCACAATCAATCTTATAGCTGCCCGAACGAAGTTATTTCACATGGATCGATGACGCTCCATCCGGGCCTCGGCACAATAGCAACCTTCTGGCAGCTTTCCTCATGGAACGAACAGGTTCATGCTAATCGGGGGGGGAATGTCCGGCACAGCACTTCGCGCAGGAACGTCAGAAATGGATCCTATAGAAATGTGCCTGGCCGGTCCAGGGGCTTGAATCGAAAGACTTGGGTTAGCATGAAAGACTCAACCAACAACTCGATGCCGGATCCGGGCAACTTACCAGAGTGGTGTAAGAATACGATGCGGGCATCATTATTGTCCACCCGGGAGTTCCAAGTTTTTCTGGAACTGGGCGGCGGTAGCTCAAACCGCACCATCAGTACCAAACTAAAGATAACCGAGCGGACAGTCAAGGCCCACGTCGCTCGGATCATGGAAAAACTCAGCGTCGAGTCTCGGCTCCAGGCAGGATTGATCTCCTACGCCTACCGCACCTCCGCCTATCTGAGGGTCGGCGCGGACCTATGCCCGCTCTGTGGATCACTCGATTCCCGACAGACCGGCTAGAAATCCGGAGCGCGGCATGTTGGTCCGTTGTGGCTGGCCGATCGAGATCGGCGACCGACACCGATTTCGCGATTATGGGGACATCCTCCGCGTCGCGCCGATATACCTCGAATCCGGTGCCGCACACAGCGTGACATCACGGGCGCAGAAGAGGGTTCATCACTTTGCCCCGAACACGACAGACGGAAAACAAAAACGATATTGCGGTGCACAATTCCATTATCATCAGATTATGCGGCAGGGAAATATTCACTGCCTTGCTGAACTGTCGGGGCAGGTTCGAACCCAGATTACGTGACGTCGATGTCGGGGCAAGTTTTTGCCCCGCACAGCTACCACGGCCGCCTCTTCGGCAGGTACCGCTGGTGCAGCGCACGTCGCGTGCGTTCCTTCGTAGCGATCCCTATGCCAGTGGACGAAGGTGCAATATGCCTGCGCAAATAGATTTGGTATCAATACTCGGCGTGCAGACGTGTGCCACAAGGGAAGAGGCGAGTGATGGACCGGCGAGAACGAGTAAAACTGTACGACCAAGTGGCAGAGCAGTACGAGCGAACCCGTCCGTCCTATCCAGAGGACCTTATCGATGAAATTCTGGGTGATTCCGTGGATGCGCTGTCCGTGCTCGATGTGGGATCCGGCACCGGCATCGCAACCCGGCAGATCGCAAAACGCGGCGCCCAGGTTCTGGGTGTCGACATGAGCCCGGGAATGGCCGAGATCGCCGAACGGCACGGAATTGCCACCGAAGTGGTCCCGTTCGAGACGTGGGATCCGGCCGGACGAACGTTCGACCGGGTGATCTCCGCGCAGGCCTGGCACTGGATGGACCCCATTACCAGCGCAGCGAAGGCCGCCGCCATGCTCCGCCCGGGCGGCCGACTCTGCCTGTTCTGGAATATCGGACACCACCCCGACGATCTCGCCGACGCCCTGCACGCCGCGTATCGGCGAGTGCTGCCGCCCGACGCGGCCCGGCTGACGATCGGCTATGCAATAAACAGGAGCAGCGATCTGCCGGCCGATTTCAGCGTAATAACCGGATCCCCTCACGCGTTCGAACACATGACCGAGGAGCCGATCGAACCGTTTCCGTGGAGTCATACCTACACGCGGGACCAATGGCTGGATCAGCTCTACTCGCACAGCGACCATACGGCGCTGGCCGACGATGTGCGACAGAACCTTTTCGACGAGATCGGTAGCACCATCGACCGATTCGGTGGCACGTTCGCGATGACGTTCACAACGTTCCTGATCTCCGCGACGATGCCGCGCTGACACCGCCGCTCAGCGCACCTTCTCCCGCCGCGGGCGATCGCGGGGAATCGCCACCGCCAACAGCGCGGAGACAACGGCGGCGACTGCGGCGGCGAGCAGCCCGGCGCGGTAACCGCCGGCCAGCGCGACGGCTTCGCTTCCGCTGGTGTGCTTGCTGACCGCCGCGGCGATGCTGACGAACGCCGCGACACCAATGGCGCCGCCGACCTGACGGGTCGTCGAGGACACCCCGGAGACCAGACCCGACTCGTCCGCGGAAGCGCCCGCCGTGGACACGATCGTCATACACGGCAGCAGCAGTCCCATACCCAGGGCGAGGAATTCCAGCGGAAAGAAGACGGCGTCGAGATAGCCGCCGTCGACGGGCATGTGGGAAATCCACACAAGACCGACCGCATACAGCAGCGACCCGATTATCAGCAGCCATCGCGCGCCTGTCCGCCGCACCAATCGTGCGGTCATAGTGGCGACGAGGAAAGTCGTCAGTCCGGCGGCAAGTTCGGCCAGTCCTGCTTTCTGTGGCCCATAGCCGAGAATGTTCTGTATATAGAACGTGACGAGGACGACCTGACCATTTATTGCGCCGCTGATCACGAACGACACCAGATTGCCCATCGAAATAGAATGCGATCGAAAGATACCGAGTGGCATCAGTGGATGTTTCGATTTCCGTTCTATCATTACGAAAGCGCCCAGGAGAACGATCGCGACGGAGAACGAGATGATCGTATGAGCGGTCCACCAAGTGTGTTTCCCGAGACCTATGGTGGCGTACACCGCGGCGGCCACGCCACCCACCACGGTGAGCGCACCCGGTAGATCCAGGGTGGACATCTTGACCGGTGCCACAGTCCGGCGGGTCAGCGTCCGACTGCCGAAAATCAGCAGCAGGCAACCGACCGGCAGGCAGACGAAAAGCACCGAGCGCCAACCCAGGTGCTCGGTGAGGGTGCCACCGACCACCACCCCGCTGGTGCCGCCGATGACGCTGGCCGCACCCCAGATCGAGATCGCGCGGTGCTGCCGATTCCTATCGCGGTAAGCGACCAGGATCAACCCGAGCGATGACGGCACCAGAATTGCGGTACTGACTCCGTGGGCCGCCCGCGCCGCCATCAGCTCCCAGCCGTTCTGCGCGAATCCGCCGAGCACACTGCCGAAGCTGAACAGCCACAGCCCGGTCAGGAAGACCTCCCGCCGGCCGAACAGATCGCTCACGCGACCACCGAGCAGCAGCAATCCACCGACCACCAGCGTGTAGGAATTCACCACCCACTGGATTCCCGACACATCCAGTCCGAGACTGCGCTGAATCGTCGGCAGTGAAATGCTGACCACTGCCGTGTCGAATTGAGCGATGAATGAAGCAACACAGACAATCACCGCCACATGCCACAACGGACCCCTCACCACAGTGCCCCGAGTATCCGGTTCGGACAGTTCTTCCGGCCTGCGCTCGGCGACTTCACTCACCACTGTCCCACCCTTCTTGGACTGGCAATTACGCTTTGCCCGCACCCGAGCCGCCAGTTTGAATCTCGCACTGTTTCTACGTGCTATTCAGCCTCGATGTAAATTGGACCTTCGTACGAGTTGAGCCCTCGACTCGGCCGTGTACCAAGGTTCAATTTACGTATCGTGCGCGACTTTGTAGAAACGAAGAAGCACGCGACTTAATGCGCTGACGCATTTCGTCATATCTCATCGAGATAGCCGCTCGTGCGGGAACCCCCGCACGCCCGCGCCCAGGTTCACGCGATCGATCTGTCGGGAGCTGGTCCCACGAAGGGGGAATCTAGATGTCGCTGCGCATCGAAAGCGACATCGCGGTGGTCGGAGTCTCCTGCCGGTTTCCCGGCGCGGATAGCCCGGACGCCCTGTGGTCACTGCTGACCGCGGGGACCGAGGTCGACGCGCCGCTGCCCGACGGTCGCTGGGCGCCCGAAGCCATGGCGGGCCTGTCGGAGTCGGAGACGCAGATCATTCGGCGCGGTGCCTTCCTCGACGACGTCGCGGGCTTCGATGCCGGGTTCTTCGGGGTGCCGGCCGGGGAAGCCGCGATGATGGATCCGCAGCAGCGGCTGATGTTGGAACTGAGCTGGGAGGCGCTGGAGGACGCGGGCATCGGCGGACGGTCGGTGGCCGGCGGCCGCACCGGTGTGTTCGTCGGCGTCGCCGCGGACGACTACAGCATGCTCATCCGCGAGCGCGGCGTCGAGGCGATCACCGCGTACACCTTCACCGGTTCGCTGCGTAGCATTATCGCCAACCGGGTGTCGTACTTTCTGGAGGCGAAGGGGCCCAGCCTCATCGTCGATGCCGGGCAGTCCTCGTCACTGGTCGCCGTCCACCTCGCGGCGGAGAGCCTGCGCCGCGGCGAATGTACCGTCGCCGTCGCGGGCGGGGTCACCCTCCGGCTCACCCCACACCACGCCGTGGCCGCGCACCGCATCGGGGCGCTGTCCCCGGACGGGCGGTGTCACGTATTCGACGCGCGCGCAAACGGTTTCGCCCAAGGCGAGGGCGGCGGTGCCGTTGTGCTGAAGCCGCTGGCGGCCGCGCTGGCCGACGGCGACGACATCTACTGCGTGATCCGCGGCAGCGCCGTCACCAACGACGGCGGCGGCGACCAGCTGGCGACGCCCACCGTGGCGGGCCAGGCGGAGGCGATCCGGGCCGCCTATCGGCGGGCGGACGTGGATCCCGGCGCGGTGGTACACGTCGAGTTACACGGAACCGGCACGCCGACCGGCGATCCGGTGGAGGCCGCTGCGCTCGGCCAGGTTATCGGCGCCGCACGGCCGGCGGGCGACCCGCTGCGGGTCGGCTCGATCAAATCAAATATCGGCCACCTGGAGGCCGCGGCAGGTATCGCCGGTTTCATCAAGATGGCGCTGTGCGTGCGCGCGGGAATGCTGGTGCCCACACCGGGCTTCCACACACCCAATCCGCGAATCGCATTGGCAGAGCTGAATCTTCGCGTCCAGACGGCCGCCGAGCCCGTCGCTGATGCTGCCGCCGTTTTCGGGGTCAGCTCTTTCGGAGTCGGCGGAACCAACTGCCACGTCGCGGTATCCGCGCCGCCGCAACCGCGCCGCAGCCTGCCGCAACCGCCGGTCGAGTTGTCGCCCGTGCCGGTGGTGCTGTCGGCCGCCGGCGCGGGTGCGCTGCGGGCCCAGGCGGCGCGGCTGGCCTCCGCGATGGACGGGACGGCCGATCTGCTCGATGTGGGCTGGTCGCTGATCACCGCGCGTTCGGAGTTCACACATCGCGCCGTGGTGATCGCGCCCGACCGCTCGGCCATCGCGCCGGTGCGCGCCGGGCTGGCCGCGCTCGCCGCCGGGGCGCCCGCGACATCGGTGGTGAGCGACCGCGCCGCCGATGCGCCCGGTCCGGTGTTCGTCTTCCCCGGCCAGGGGGCACAGTGGGTCGGCATGGCGGCCGAATTGCTCGACCGATCAGCCGTTTTCGCCGACTCGATCACCCGGTGCGCGGCGGAGCTGGAGCCATTCGTGGACTGGTCGCTCACCGAGGTGCTGCGCGCCGGGCAACCCGACGCACTCGACCGGGTCGACGTGGTACAGCCCGCCCTCTGGGCGGTAATGGTCGCGCTGTCGGATGTGTGGGCCGCGCTTGGTGTTCGTCCGGCCGCCGTCGTCGGCCATTCCCAGGGTGAGATCGCCGCCGCGACGGTGGCGGGCATCCTGTCTCGCGCCGACGGGGCCAGGGTGGTCGCGGTGCGCAGCCGCATCATCGCTCGTCGCCTGGCGGGCAAGGGCGGAATGGCGGCGGTCGCGCTGCCCGCCGACGAGCTGCACGGCATCCTCGCCGACCATCCCGAGGTCGGTCTTGCGGCATTGAACGGGCCGCGGTCCACCGTGATCAGCGGCCCCTCGGAACCGCTGGAGCGGTTGCTCACGCTGCTGGAGAGCGACGGGATGCGGGTGCGGCGGGTGCCGGTCGACTACGCCTCGCACTCGGCTCACGTCGACGCCATCACCGACGAGCTCGTCGAAGCCCTCGCGCCGATCACCCCGCGGGCGGGTGAGATCGCCTTCCACTCCACCGTGACCGGGACCGAACTGGACGGCGCAGAGCTGACGCCCGAGTACTGGTGCCGGAATCTGCGCCGCACAGTGCAATTCGCGCCGACCGTAGCGACACTGCTGACGCGCTATACGGTGTTCGTCGAGCCGAGCCCGCATCCGGTGCTGACCATGGCCGTCCAGGAAACGGCCGCGCACGCCGGGGAGGCGGTCGTCCCGATCGGCACGCTGCGCCGCGACGAGGGCACCCTCGAGCGGGTGGTTACCGCCGCCGCCGAAGCGTGGGCCGCGGGGGTCGCGGTCGACTGGACCGTGCTGTTCGAGAACACTGGCGCGCGGCGGGTGCCGCTGCCGACCTATCCGTTCCAGCGTGCCCGGCATTGGCTGGACACGGTGGACGCCCAGGCACCCGTGGAACAGTCCGCGCTGGCGCTGCGGTTGCGGACGGGCGAGCAACCGCGCGATGTCCTCCTGGATCTGGTCCGCAGGCATGCCGCTGTGGTGCTCGGCCTGGACGATCCGGCGGCGATCGAGGCGGCCATACCTTTCCGGACACAGGGGCTGTCCTCGGTCCTCGGTGCGGAGCTGTGCGCGGGACTCGCCAAGGCCACCGGCGTAGCCCTGCCCGCGACAGCGGTATTCGACCATCCGACACCGCTCGCGCTGGCGGACCATCTTGAACAGCGCGCGCACCCGGCCTCGGTCTCCGCCCCGATCGTGCCGACCCGACCGGCCGTGGACGACCAGGATCCGGTAGTGGTCGTCGGGATGGCGTGCCGCCTCCCCGGTGGGGCGTCGACACCGGAGCAGTTGTGGCAGTTGCTCATTGCCGACCGCGACGTGATCGGCGCGTGTCCTGCAGACCGTGGTTGGGACCTCGACGGACTCGGGGATTCGGTCACCTTCCGAGGTGGCTTCCTCTACGACGTGGCCGATTTCGACGCCGAGTTCTTCGGCATCTCGCCGCGGGAGGCGCTGGCAATGGACCCGCAGCAGCGACTGCTGCTGGAAACCGCGTGGGAGGCGATCGAACGGGCCGGCATCGATCCGAGGAGCCTGCGCGGCAGCGATACCGGCGTGTTCGTCGGCGCGATGGCGCAGGACTACGGCCCACGGCTGTACGAGCCGTCGGACGGCACCGACGGATACCGATTGACCGGCGCGACAACAAGTGTCGCGTCCGGCCGGGTGGCTTACACCCTCGGCCTGGAGGGGCCCGCGCTCACCGTCGACACGGCCTGCTCGTCCTCGCTGGTCGCGCTGCATCTCGCCGCCGAGGCGGTGCGGCGCGGCGAATGCGCGGTGGCGCTGACCGGTGGGGTGACCGTGCTGTCGGCACCGGGTATCTTCGTCGAATTCAGTCGGCAGGGCGGATTGTCGCCAGATGGCCGGTGCAAGGCGTTCGCCGCGGCCGCGGACGGGACCGGCTGGGCTGAAGGCGCCGGAGTGCTTGTCCTGGAACGGCTTTCCGAGGCACAGCGCAATGGGCATCCGGTCCTCGCGGTCATCCGTGGATCGGCCGTCAATCAAGACGGGGCCTCGAACGGACTCACCGCCCCGAATGGCCCTTCCCAGCAACGAGTTATCCGCCAAGCACTGGCCAACGCCGGACTACAACCCTCAGATATCGACGCTGTCGAAGCCCACGGCACCGGCACCCGACTCGGCGACCCCATCGAAGCCCAAGCGCTACTGGCCACCTACGGACAGGACCGCGACCAACCGCTCTGGCTGGGATCGGTGAAATCCAATATCGGCCACACCCAAGCCGCCGCGGGCGCGGCGGGCATCATCAAAATGATCCTCGCCATGCAATACGGCGTACTCCCCCGCACCCTGCATGTCGACGAACCGACCTCCAAAATCGACTGGACCACGGGAAAAGTCGAACTCCTCACCGAACCGCAGGCCTGGGACAGCGGCGACCGGCCCCGCCGTGCGGGCGTGTCCTCCTTCGGTATCAGCGGCACCAACGCCCATGTGGTGCTCGAACAGCCGCCTGTCGATCTACGAATCCCTTTGGTGCAGCGGGAAGCTCGTGCGACAGGACACGCACTCCACGCACCATGGCTGTTGTCGGCGCGCGAGGAGAACGCGCTGCTGGCGCAGGCACGGCGGCTACGCGAGCACATGCTGGCACAGCCCTCCGCAGACCCCGCCGACATCGGCTACACACTCGCGGTGGCCCGTTCCGGCTTCCGAACACGCGCAGCGGTTTTCGGCGACAGCAGCGCCGAACGGGTCGCGGCCCTAGCGGCACTGGCCAGCGGCAATGCCCATCCGGCGCTGGTGCGGGGCACTGCGGCCGCTCCGGAGAACTTCCGACGAGCCAACGAACGAGCCGGAAGAACCTCGGGCCGGGTCGTGTTCGTGTTCCCCGGCCAAGGATCGCAATGGGCAGGCATGGGAGCAGACCTACTCGACACCTCACCAGTATTCGCCGAATGGATCGACCGCTGCGAACAAGCCCTCGCACCCTTCGTCGACTGGTCACTCACAGAGGTATTGCACGACACCGATTCTCCGCTCGACCACGTCGACGTCGTACAACCCGCACTATGGGCGATGATGATCTCCCTCGCCCACACCTGGCGCGCATTCGGCATCGAACCCACCGCCGTCATCGGCCACTCACAAGGCGAAATCGCCGCCGCCTGCGTCGCAGGCATCCTCACCCTCGACGACAGCGCCCGCATCGTCGCCCTACGCAGCCGCATCATCGCCCAGCGACTCGCCGGACAAGGCGGAATGGCATCCATCGCACTACCCGCCAACAACGTCCGCGACCAACTCACCAACCACCCCGACATCAGCATCGCAGCCATCAACGGACCACACTCCACCGTCATCGCCGGACCACAACAACCACTAGCGAAACTTCTGCAGACCCTGGAACACAACAACATTCGCGTACACCGCATCCCCGTCGACTACGCCTCACACACCACCGAAGTCGAAACGATCCGCCACGAACTCGCCACCGCACTCGCCGACATCACCGCACACACCAGCGACATCGCCTTCTACTCCACCGTCACCGGCACCCACCTCAACGGCACCGAACTCACCACCGACTACTGGTTCCGCAACCTACGCCAACCAGTCCTGTTCCA
>NZ_JBEXLC010000211.1:0-11654 GCF_040609795.1 Nocardia sp. NPDC004604 | reverse complement strand
ACTATATGTGAATAAGTGGATAAAAAATGATACCATAATTCAATGTACTATAACAGGTTTGGGAAATAATTTATAAACGTGTATTAAATATGATCTTGTGCGAACCGGTGTGGTTCAGGTCCTCGCGCTTGAGGATGATGCGCGCGCCACCGGCGTGCTCGGCGAGGCGTCGGCATTCGAAGATCGGCGACGGGCGGCCGGTGTAGTCGCGCTGCAACCGATCCAGTTCATCGAGGAATGCCGGATCGAGGCGACACTTCTCGTATTCGGCGGTGACCTCCTCGATCACCGCCATCAGCGCCTCGGGAACATGCCTGCCGCCGTAGACGCCGAAGTGGCCGCCTGCGTCCGGCTCATGGCCGCTGCGCTCGTGGACGCCGTCCGAAGCCTTGGGAAGTGCCGTCACCCGCGTCACCGGCCCCGCCGCGCGGGCTTCGGGCAGGACGGGTGGGTGCCCGCCGTCACCAGCTCGGACACGGCAGCGCGCGGGTCACCACTGGTGACCAGGCCCTCGCCGACGAGTACGGCGTCGGCGCCCGCACCGGCGTAGGCCAGCAGATCGGCGGTGCCGCGAATGCCGGATTCAGCGATGCGAATGACCTCGGTGGGCAGGCCGGGCGCGATGCGCGCGAACACGTCGCGGTCGACCTCGAGGGTCTTGAGGTTGCGCGCATTCACGCCGATCACCGAGGCACCCGCCTCGAGCGCGCGATCTGCCTCCTCCTCGGTGTGCACCTCGACCAGCGCGGTCATGCCGAGCGATTCGGTCCGATCGATCAGCGCGCTCAGCACGTCCTGTTCCAGGGCGGCCACGATGAGCAGGATGACGTCGGCGCCGTGCGCGCGGGCCTCGTGGATCTGGTAGGGCCCGACGACGAAATCCTTGCGCAGGATCGGGATGCTCACGCAGGCGCGGACCGCGTCCAGGTCGTCGAGCGATCCGTGGAAGCGGCGGCCCTCGGTCAGCACGCTGATGATGCGCGCGCCGCCGTCCTCATAAGCCTTGGCCAGACTCGCCGGGTCCGGGATGTTCGCGAGTTCCCCCTTGGACGGGCTGGCCCGCTTGACCTCGGCGATGACGCCGATGCCGTCTTCGAGGAGCGCGGCGCGGGCGTCCAGCGGCGCGGGCGCTGCGGCCGCGGCCGCCTTGATCGCCTGGAAGTCCAAGAGGGCTTCCCGAGCGGCCACATCCGCGCGGACCCCGTCGAGAATCGAGTCGAGTACCGTCATCTGGCTCGAATCCTTTCTGGGGAGACGGACTTGCTGCCTGAGAATCCCCCCAGGCGCTGTCTCACCGATGCTGACAAAGAATAAATGGCTTCGTGTGGCGCAACTGCGCCGGGGTTTGTAGTCACCTGCTCAGACACCGCGACCCCCGGATTTACCCTGATCATGATCGGGCGTGTCGGCGGGAGTCGGAGTGCGCCCGGACGATTCATCGGTGGGGTCGGTGCCCGCGTCCAATGCGTCCCAGAGCACCCGCTCGGAGAGCTGTCCCGGTGTCGCGTCTGCGTCATCGGTGCGCTGGCGCGTCACCTGCTCGGTGGCAGCGGCGCGACGGAACACCGGATTGTCGTACTTGCCGGACAGCCGGGCGGTGTCCTGCGGCATGCGGGCGAGCAGGACTCCGGCCGTAAAGGCCGCCAGCGCGCCCACCAGCGAAAGCACGGCGGGGAACTGCGAGGTGACCACCTGAGTGACGGTCGCGCGGCCAGGCAGCTCCGCCAGGGTGGCCGCACGCGCCGCAGTCGCACCGGATCTGGTCAAGAGGGCAAAGGCGGGCACGGCGGTCACCGCCGCGACCAAACCGATCAGGACGCCGACCATGCGCCGCAGCCAGCCGCGCGTGGCCAGCACCGCGGCAATGGCGGCGAGCAGTACCAGGGCCAGTGGCGTCAGCGCACCGAACCAGACGCCGCCGTTGAGTTTGTCGGTGCGCGGTTCGGTGAGGCCATCGGTGGACGAGACGGTTACCCAGGTCATCCGGGACGAGCCCCATAGCGCCGCCGCCGCGATGGCGAGCAGGACGATCGCACCGACCGGATACCTGCGCTTCGGGGATTCGACACCTGCCGAGGCTGCCGGATCGGTATCGCCGGATTCCGAGCCGGTCATTGCGCGCTGCCGTCCGCGGGCGTCGGCGCACCATAGGCCCGAACGGTTTTCGCGGCCGCCACCGCGCGCAGCACCGCCATCGCCTTATTGCGCGATTCGACGTCCTCATAGTCCGGATCCGAATCCGCGACGATGCCCGCACCCGCCTGCACGTAGGCCGTGCCGTCCTTCAGCAGTGCGGTGCGAATGGCGATCGCGGTATCCGCATCGCCCGCAAAGTCGAGGTAGCCGACGACGCCGCCGTAGACACCGCGGCGGGTCGGCTCGAGTTCCTCGATGAGCTCCATCGCGCGCACCTTCGGCGCGCCCGAGAGTGTGCCCGCGGGGAAGCAGGCGCGGACCGCGTCCAGCGCGATCTTGCCCGGCGCGAGGCGGCCCGAGACCGTCGAGACCAGATGCATGACGTGGCTGTAGCGCTCGATGTGCCGGTATTCGGTGACCCGCACCGTGCCCGGCTGGCAGACCCGCCCCAGATCGTTGCGGCCGAGATCGACGAGCATCAAATGCTCGGCGTTCTCCTTCTCGTCGGCCAGCAGCCCCTTCTCCAGCAGCAGATCGTCCTCCTCGGTGGCACCGCGCCACCTGGTACCCGCGATCGGATGTGTCGTTGCCACCCCCTCTTTCACGGTCACCAGTGATTCCGGGCTGGAGCCGACGATGGAGAAGGCGGTGCGGCCGTCGCCGTCGGGGATGTGGATCAGGTACATGTACGGGCTCGGGTTGGACGCGCGCAGCATCCGGTAGAGGTCCACAGGCGCGCCGTCGTAGTCCATTTCGAAGCGTTGGGAGAGCACCACCTGAAATGCCTCGCCCGCCTCGATCTCCTTGACCAGGCGGCGCACCCCGGCACCGAATTCATCGGTGGTGCGGCGGCGGATGTACTCCGGGTCGGGCTGATCGAAGACCGATACGGTGGACTCCGAGTGCGCGGCCAGCGCGGCGGTCATCCGGTCCAGCCGGGCCACCGCGTCGTCATACGCCTCGTCGACACGTTCAGCGGTGCCGTTCCAGTTGACCGCGTTGGCGATGAGCGTGATCGCGCCCTCATGGTGGTCGAAGGCCGCGAGATCGGTGGCCAGCAGCAGCACCATTTCCGGCAGCTGCAGATCGTCGACGGCGAGGGTGGGCAGCCGTTCCATTCGGCGCACCGCGTCGTAGCCGAGGTAGCCGACCATGCCGCCGGTCAGCGGGGGCAGGCCGGGTAGCCGCTCGGTCCGCAGCAGCTCCAGGGTTTCGCGCAGCGCGACCAGCGGATCGCCGCCGGAGGGTGCGTCCACCGGGGTGTTGCCGAGCCAGGCCGCTTCGCCGTCCACGACGGTGAGCGCGGACGGACTGCCAGCGCCGATGAACGACCAGCGCGACCAGGACCGCCCGGTCTCCGCCGACTCGAACAGGAAGGTGCCGGCCCGGTCCGCGGCCAATTTTCGGTAGGCCGACAGCGGGGTTTCCGAGTCTGCCAGCACCTTTCGGGTCACCGGAACCACTCGGTGCTCCGCGGCCAGCAGGTGGAACTGTTCGCGGGTCGTGGTGGTGGGAGTGGACGCGGCAGGCATGGGTCCATCATCCCAGGCGGGTCCGACACTCTTGTCGGCGCGTCCCAACCTTTCTAACCGACTGTCCGGTTCACACGCGCTGTAGGGGCCGGTGACCGGCGTCACTACACTCGCCCCGTTCGATTCCACATGCGGTTTCCATTCCGAGAGGAGACAAGATGTACCCCTCGCCACCAGGTGCGCCCGAGGGTCGGCACGCCGCCGTACCAGGCCTGCCCGGTCAGCCCACGCGAATGGTCGGCCTGAATTCGATGGGCGGATCACCGAGCTCCACCCAGGTGAACGCCCTAGCATCCTTCGTCACCTACGTGAAAGCGATGGAAGCCCTGGACAGGAACCACTTTCCGGACGAATACGCCATCCACAGCGACCGGATCAAGCAACTCGAGCCGTTCCTGCGCGCGCACGGAATTCTCGATGTCATGGAGATCAAGAATCCGGAAGTCGCCGCAATCATCGGCAGCTAGCTGAAAACGTCCCCGTCATCCCGGCCAACGGCTTGACGGGGACATGACGCCAAGGCGGCAAACAGACCTCGCGCCCGGTACTGTCCCCAGTATGCAGAAAGGTCAGCTCGCCCCCGAGTTCGAGCTTCCCGATCAATCCGGCACACCACGTTCGCTCGATGCCCTGCTCGCGAACGGTCCGCTCGTGCTGTTCTTCTACCCCGCCGCCAATACGCCGGTCTGCACGGCGGAGGCGTGCCATTTCCGTGATCTGTCCGCCGAATTCGCGGCACTCGGCGCATCGTGTGTCGGCATCAGCACCGACGGCGTCGACACCCAGGCCGGATTCGCCGCCAAGCAGAACCTCGGATATCCCCTGCTTTCCGATGCCGGGGGCAAAGTCGCCGCGGCCTTCGGCGTGAAGCGCGGGTTGCTCGGCAAACTCGCTCCGGTCAAGCGGCAGACGTTCGTGATCGACCGAGATCGCAAGATCGCCACGGTGATCACCGGCGAGCTGCGTGCCAATGTGCACGCGGACGAGGCAGTGAAATTCCTGCGTGAGCGCGCTCTGCAGTAGCCGGTAATCCGCGCTTCGCGGCTGCCGCCGCGAAAACGCCAGGTCCATCGCCATCGACCTCGCGATTGCCGGGCATACGCTGGATTCATGACTTCGAGCGAGGTTCGGTCGGACGGTCAGAAATCCACGCTGGCCACGTGGCGCACTCGGATCATCGCCGCAGTGGTGGTCAGCGCCGTTCTGATCGGCACCTACTTCATTCTGGCGGCGTTCATTCCACGCTGGTGGGCGCAGCGCATTGCCGATCTGGTGAGCGGCAGCTTCAGCAAGGGCATCGGCTGGGGTCTGGTCTACGGCCTGCTCTGCACCGCGCTGCCGTTGTTCCTCATGCTGCTCGCCGCCATGATCTGGAAGCGCCGGGCCGGGAAGTTCATCGCGGGCGCCGCCGCATTGCTCGCGGTGATCCTCGCGATTCCGAATCTGATGACCCTATCGATCGCGCTCGGCAACAACAACGCCGCACACGCCGGTCAGCGGATCCTCGATGTCGACGCCCCCGCCTTCCGCGGCGCGTCGCTGGTCGGCGCGATCGTGGCGGCGGTCATCTTCCTCGCCTCGGTGTCCCTGATCTTCTGGCGTCGGTGGCGGCGCAAGCACCCCGGCAAGCAGGCGGTGCCACCCACCGCCGCCCCGCAGACACCGCCGGTCACCCAGGACACCTAGCCGACTCGCCAATCCAACTTTGTGAGTGACCTCACGTCGAACACCAAGTCCATGACGGTCGAGCGAAGTCGTGGCAAACTCATTTACGCGAGTGGCTGTGAACATGCTTTTCATTAATCGCTAGGCTCACTAATAGGAACACGTCACTTGGCTCGAAAGAAGGCACCCAGTGACGAAGTGGCTCGACCCGGACGAACAACGAGCTTGGCGCGCGATCGTTGCGCTGATGACACGTCTACCAGGCGCTTTGGATACCCAGCTGCAGCGCGAATTCGGGTTGACGCATTTCGAATACTGGGTGCTCACACTGTTATCGGAAGAGCCGGGCCATCGGCTGCAGATGAGTGAGCTGGCCCACAAAGCAAATGCATCGCTATCGCGACTCTCTCATGTGGTTTCGAAGCTGGAGCGAATGGGCTGGGCGCAACGGTCAGCAACCACCGGCCGCCGCGGTGTGCACGCGGTGCTCACCGACGACGGCTACTCGAAGGTCGTCGAGGCGGCACCCGGTTATCTGGATGCGGTGCGCCAGTTCGTATTCGACGGTCTCGAAGCCGGACAAACCGCGCAACTCGCCGACCTCAGCGAACTACTCGCCACCCAACTGTCCGACACCCTGAACCAGTCCAGCGGACCGTCGACGGCAGTCGAGGAGCCCGATCAGCCGAATCCGTAGCAGCCACACGAGATTCGGGCAGTTTGCGGACCGGGCACGAGAATGCGACGGCGATGGCCGTGACAGTGCCCACCGAATCGCGGTGCGCGAGTTCGTCACTGCGGGGTCCCGGTCGTCCTGCCGGCGGCTCGGGAACTCGAACTCAGTCGTCGGCGAGCAGCAGGTTGTCGGCGAGCAGCAGATCGGAATCGAAGCAGGTGTGGGTGCCGGTGTGGCAGGCCGCGCCCTCCTGGTCGACGACCAGCAGGATGGTGTCGCCATCGCAGTCGAGGCGGACCTCGTGCACGTACTGGGTGTGGCCGGAGGTTTCACCCTTGACCCAGTACTGCTGGCGAGACCGCGAATAGTAGGTCGCCTTGCGGGTTTCCAGCGTACGGGCCAGCGCCTCGTCGTCCATCCAGGCAACCATCAGCACATTGCCGGTGCCGCGCTCCTGCGCGACCGCGGCGACGAGTCCGGCGTCATTGCGCTCGAGCCGGGCGGCGATGGCGGGGTCGAGAGTCATATGACCTGTTATACAGGGCCGCGGCTGCTGCGCCACACGCACCCGGCGCACTGCGAATTCGGGCAATACTGTTGGCTGTGTACCCCGCCCGCTATCGTCAGCGCGTCGCTGGATACCACACGGCGCGGTAGTACCACTCCCCTACTCGGCACCTGGTCGGCCCCTGCCATCGTTCCGGCCAACCGGGTTGCCGCCCTGGCCCAGACTCCGGCGCACGCCGGGCTCCGACATGAACACGCAGGCTACTGATGTAGCCCCTGCACGAGCAGTTCTTTACGACCATGACCACCCCCAACAGCCACCCCGCTGCCTACCGGACCTGGCCATCGCACCGAGACCGCAAGACACCGGACTCCAGGCGCGCACCCGTGCACAACGCCTACCACGATCAGCGCCCGATCCGCCAAAGATGCACTGCGCAAACTGGATTCGGCTCACCTAGAAAGAGGCCAGCCGCCGCCCGACCGAGAGCGGCGCGAATCAGGTTGCGCAGAAGCGGGTTCCGCTCCAGCTCGACCAGCTCGTCCTACTGCACGCCGGCTCGACAACCGAAGATCCGCGACATCCGCCAAGAGCGCAGCTGGCCCCCGGGATCATTCCTCGGGCAACGGAATCAATTCGAGATGTTCGGCCACAGCCTTTTTGGTGCAGGTCTTCCGGCCGGTCACCAGGTTGACCCCGCCGCGGTGGGCGACCAGCCATTTGCCGCAGACACAGCGCAGATAGCGAACTGATCCATGCGTCGACACCAGCATCGGCGAGGGCCAAGAGCATGAGGGACACATGGCGGACATGGACGCCAAGCCTGGGGAAGTATCGAGCAGATAGCAATCACCGCTGCGGCGTGGCGGCCGAAATGTTAACGCACCACAATGTGTTCGGCGCGCATGGCAGCCTTGACCTGGGGGATGGTCAGGTCGCCGAAGTGAAAGACGCTGGCGGCCAGGACCGCATCCGCTCCGGCGTGCACGGCTGGCGCGAAGTGTTCGATCGCACCCGCTCCACCGCTGGCGATCACCGGTACCGACACCGCCTCGCGCACGGCCTTGATCATCGGCAGATCGAAACCGGCCTTGGTGCCATCCGCATCCATCGAGTTGAGCAGGATCTCACCGACGCCGAGTTCGGCACCGCGTATCGCCCATTCGACGGCATCGATACCGGTGCCGCGCTTGCCGCCGTGCGTGGTGACCTCCCAGCCGGAGGGGGTGTCGGCCTGGCCCTCGGGCACGGTGCGCGCGTCCACCGACAGCACGATGCACTGCGAACCGAAGCGCTCGGACATTTCGCGCAGTACCTCGGGACGCGCGATGGCCGCGGTGTTCACCGACACCTTGTCCGCACCCGCCCGCAGCAGCCGGTCCACATCGTCCACCGTGCGCACACCGCCGCCGACGGTGAGCGGGATGAAAATCTGCTCGGCCGTTCGAGTCACGACATCGATCATGGTGCCGCGGTCGCCGGTGGAGGCGGTGACGTCGAGGAAGGTCAGCTCATCGGCACCCTGCAGGTCATAGGCGGCGGCGAGTTCGACGGGATCGCCCGCATCGCGCAGGTTTTCGAAGTTGACGCCCTTGACCACTCGGCCCGCATCGACATCCAGGCACGGAATCACGCGTACCGCCAATGTCATCGGCTCATCCTTCCTCGAATCATGCCTGTCCCTACGCGCGCAGCCTCACGCATCGTCGGCGACCGTGCAAATCATTTCCAGCAGTTCCTCGTGTACCCCGGGCGCGGCGGCCAGCACCGACCCAGAGGTAATGGTCCATGGCGCACCTGCCAGATCGGTGACCACACCACCCGCCGCGCGCACCAGCGCCACGCCCGCGGCGTTGTCCCACGGATGATGTCCGAAGACGATCGCGCCGCCGAGCACACCCGATGCGGTGAACGCGAGGTCGATACCGGTGGAACCGTGCATGCGCACCCGCGAGGACAACCGACTCAGCGGACCGAGCAGGTCGAAACGGAACCGGCCGGGAATGCGGCCCGCGGAATCCACATTGAACGCGCCGAAGCCGATCATCGCCTCGCCCAGCTTGCTGCGCGGCAGCCGCGGCAGCGGTTCGCCGTTGAGTAGCACCGGGCCGGTAGCGGCCGCCGCATAGCGCTGACCGAGCAAGGGCAGCCAGGTCAGCCCGAGCAGCGGCTCCCCGTCGTGCACGAGCGCAAGCAGCATGCCGGAGAGAGGGTGCCCCGATGAGTAATTGAAGGTGCCGTCGATCGGATCCAGCACCCACGCGGTGCCGGAGGTGAGCTGCGGTCCACCGAATTCCTCACCGTGCACCTCGATTCCGGTGCGCTGTTCGAGCTGGGCCGAAATGGTGCGCTCCAGCTCGAGATCGAGTTCGGTCGCAAAGTCGTTGCGGCCCTTGGCGACCGCACTCGGCGCGCCGATCCCCTCGACGAAACGAGGACTGGCCGCATCGAGAATATCGCTCGCGACGTCGAGCAGCGCCGGTAGTTCGGTGTCGAGGCGGTTTGCGGTCATCGAATCGGTCAGCGCACCGCAGCCAGCGCATCGGGCAGCGTGAAGCGGCCCGCGTACAGCGCCTTGCCGACGATCGAACCCTCGACACCCTCGGGGACCAGTTCGGCGATGGCGATCAGATCCTCGATGGTGGAGACGCCGCCGGAGGCGATGACCGGCGCATCGGTCGCGGCGCACACTTCGCGCAGCAGGTCCAGGTTGGGGCCGGTGAGGGTGCCGTCCTTGGTCACATCGGTGACCACATAGCGCGAGCAGCCGTCGCGTTCGAGGCGCTCGAGTACCTCCCACAGATCGCCGCCGTCACTGACCCAGCCGCGACCGCGCAGCCGGTGCTCACCGTCGATGATCCGCACGTCGAGGCCGACGGCGATGCGCTCACCGTGCTTGGCGATGGCGCGCGCGCACCACTGCGGATCCTCCAGCGCGGCGGTGCCGAGGTTGACCCGGGCACAGCCGGTGGCCAGCGCCGCCTCCAGGGATTCGTCATCGCGAATGCCACCGGACAGCTCCACCCGCACATCGAGTTCGCCGACGACATCGGCCAATAGTTCCCGGTTGGAGCCGCGCCCGAATGCCGCGTCGAGATCGACCAGATGCACCCACTCCGCACCGGCCTCCTGCCAGGCGAGCGCCGCGTCGCGCGGGGAGCCGTAGTTGGTTTCGCTGCCCGCCTCCCCCTGAACCAGGCGCACGGCCTCTCCATTGGCGACATCGACAGCAGGTAGCAGCACAAGACTCACGGATGCAGTTTAGTTGCTCGCTCCGCGCACCCTATCCCCGGCCTGCGGAAATACCGGTGCGGTCAGTCGCGGGCATGATCATCGAGGATGCGGGTGAGCAGCCGGACGAGTTCGCGGCGCTCGGCGGCCGAGAGGGCGGCCAGCAACTCGTCCTGGGCGCCTTCGATGCGGTGATCCAGTTCGGCCAGGTGGCGAGTGCCAGCCTTGGTGATGGTGACGATATTGCGGCGGCGATCGCCCGGGTCCGGACTGCGTTCGATGAGACCCCGCTCGGCCAGATCATTCAGAGCCGCGACGATATCGCTGCGATCAATGCGGGTGCGTCGGCTCAGATCCGCCTGACTGGCGGGCCCGAATTCGTCGAGCGTGGTGAGCAGGGCGTAGTGATAGCGGCGTGATCCGGTCGCGTCGAAGGCGCGCTCGGTCGCCCGGTTGGCCAGGATTGCCACCTGATTCACCAGTCGGGTGGGCAGGGCGCGCAGCCTGCCCGAGGTGTCCTCGTGCGCGATCTCCATGCGCCAAATGTAGCAACACTTGTTGGTGACACCCACAATCTGTTACGTTGGCTTCACCAACGTTGGAGTGACCAACATTTGATGTGAAAGGTTCGACCGATGAACAAGATCCGCCGCATCCTCCCCCTCGCCGCCCTGCCGCTGGCACTGCTCGCCGCCTGCGCGACCGCCACCGCCAAGGACGACACGACCCAGCGCCAACTCCGAGAGCTGGTGGACCGCAATGAGATCACCGCATTGGTCGACCGGTTGGGCAGCACCTTGGACGAGGGACGCTTCGACGACTTCCATGCGATCTACACCGCCGATGCGACCGCCAAAACCCCCGGTGGCCGGGCCGATGGCGTCGATGCACTGATCGCGCAGGCCAGCCGGAATCACACCGATGACAAGCGCGTTCAGCACTTCATCAGCAATGTGATCATCGATCTGCACGGCGATACCGCCGACGTGCGGGCGAATCTCATCGCCACCTTCAGCCCCACCGCGACCGCCGAACCGCGGACCGCTCCGGAACCGCAGTTCACCCTCGGCGAGGTCTACCGCTTCGATGCCGTCCGCACCGCCGAGGGCTGGCGCCTGTCCCGAGTGGAGACGACGCCCGTGTGGTCCACCGGCACCCGGCCCTAGGCCAAGTGCTCGAACCGCTCGTCGGCCTCGGCGAGAATCCGTGTGCGATAACAACTCAGCGTGGCGGCAACCGCGAATACCGCGGTCGCCAGGGCCGTCGCTATCCGTACCCACTCGCCTACCTGGAATTCGGTTGCCGCTCTCTGGATTTCGGCGAGACTGTGCCGGGAACGTTCGTCGAACAGGATCGTCGCGCGCGGCCACAGATAGAGAATCGACAGCAGGAATTGCCCGCTGATGAGCGAAATCATTGATGCGACGACCCATCCCCGGGCGAGGCGGTACCGGACCGCCACCACACAGGCGATCAGGGCGCATACTGTCAACACCCCGCCGAGTGGACGCATGACATCGCCGACCGCGACCTCGCTCATGAACTGCTGGGTCTGTGCCAGCGAATCGGGTACATCGCGAAAGATATTGGGGTACAGCATGATCGTCTCGGTGAGGGCGGCCGCGAACGCGAAACTCGCGACCGTGGCGTAGACCCCAGTGACGGTCAGCGTAACCGTGACGGACCTCATAACAACCTCCTTGCCACGACCGTAGGCCTGGGCCTCGGCGTTGCGGATCCGGAGGCAGCCCCCATATACACGGCACCCGGGATCAGGGTCTACCCGGAGGATCGTCATCATCTGCAGGGCAACGCAAAAAGGCCCCCAACTGTGTTGGGGGCCTTTCGCAAGGATGTTCCGGCGGTGTCCTACTCTCCCACACCCTGTCGAGTGCAGTACCATCGG
>NZ_JBEXLC010000210.1:0-12004 GCF_040609795.1 Nocardia sp. NPDC004604 | reverse complement strand
GATGGCATTTCTTCAGCTCGAGCCCGGTCGTCGAAGCGCGCGCGGGCGCGCTCGACGTCGGGCAGTGTGGTTGTGGCCCAATGCAGGAGTGCGTCGATGAGGTCTTGCAACGACCGTCCGAGGGGCGTGAGGCGGTACTCGACGGCGACGGGTCGCGTACTTGTGATGACGCGCTCGACCATCCCGTTGCGCTCCAGGCGCCGGAGTGCGGCGGTGAGTGACTTCTGCGTCACGGCGGGGATCGTTCGACGGATCTCGTTGAAGCGCAAGGGGCCCCGTTCGCACAGTGCGTCGAGGACCTGGAGTGCCCACTTGTCGAGCACGTGGTCGAGCAGCTCGCGGTGCTGCTCGGCGAGCTGAGGGCTGTCCGACTGTGGTGGAGCGGTTTCCGGCATGACACCTAGTCTCGTTGAAGTTCCCTTGGAGTACCAGGTAGACATCGGATACCTACTCCGATAGCGAAAGGGACACCCATGGCAGTACAGCTGCTGACCCCGGAGGGCATGTTCACTCCTGTTCCGTACCACCATGTTTCGATCAGCACGGGTACTCGCCACGTGCACGTGGCCGGCCAGATCGCGCGCGACGCCGTCGGCAACCCTGTCGCGACAGGTGACCTCACCGGTCAGGTCGCGCACGCACTGCGCAACACCGCACGGGGCCTCGCCGGGGCCGGGGCAAGCTTCGCCGACGTGGTGCGTCTGCGGTTCTTCGTCACGCACTGGAGCCCGGACAAGTACCACGACTTCGTCGCAGGAATCGAGTGCGTCGCAGACGAACTCGGGATACCGCAGCCGTTGCCGCCCCTGTCGGCGATCGGCGTCGACTACCTGTTCGAGCCCGACGTGCTCGTCGAGGTCGAGGCGTTCGCCGTGCTCGACTGAGATCCAGGCCCCGCGTCATGGACGGTGGTGAGGCTTCGTTCGAAGCCCGGGCGATCCTCACCACTGTGTCGGTAGTCGAACCTGCCCGGTGCTCTCGGGCTGACTGCCGGGTTCTGAATCCTGTGGGACTTGCCGATCCGGGCCAGGGATGGGCGCTGAGATCATCTTCTGGTCCTATCCCCTAGGCTCCACTCGTGAGCTTGCCCTCTCCTACCTCTGAGAATCGCGCGGTCGTTACCGGCGCCTCGTCCGGCATCGGTACGGCGCTGGCCGCTGAACTTGCTGCTCGCGGGTATTCGTTGATCCTGGTTGCGCGGCGTGGGGAGGTATTGAACGAGCTCGCGCAGCGGCTGACGCTGGCGCACGGCATTACCGCTGAGGTGCGCGCGATTGATTTGTCCGACCGCAGCGCACGGGCGCCGCTGGTCGAGGAGTTGGCCGCTCGCAATATCTCGATCCTCTGCAATAACGCCGGTATTGCCACATTCGGCGCGGTTGCCGAACTCGATCCGGCCTATGAGCGCGACCAGATGGAGCTCAACGCCGTCGCGGTGCACGATCTCACCTTGGCCGTGCTGCCCGGGATGATCGCCAGGGGTGGTGGCGGGATCCTGATCAGCGGGTCGGCGGCGGGCAATATGCCGATTCCGAACAATGCGACCTATGCGGCAAGCAAGGCCTTCGCCAATACCTTCTCCGAATCGCTGCGCGGCGAATTGAAGGGCTCGGGCGTACACGTCACCCTGCTCGCCCCCGGCCCGGTCCGCACCGAAACCCCGGATCCGACCGAGGCCTCTATCGTCGACAAAATGGTCCCCGACTTCATGTGGGTTACCTCGGAATACACCGCCAAGATTTCCATCGACGCCCTGGCCCGCAACAAGATGCGTGTGGTCCCGGGCCTGATCAGCAAGGGCATGAGCGTCGCAGGCCAATACGGCCCCCGCTCCCTCACCGCCCCGATCGCCGGTGCGTTCTACAAGAAGCTCGGCGGCTGAAGACCCCGAGCCGCTGCGAACGCTCGGCGGTCACCACCCGATGAGGCCGCAGGCATGACCTCGCACACGGCCCACAGTTCGAAGATCCGGTCGGCGGAGACGTGGCGCACCCGCTGTTCCTGTTCTGCGCCGACCACAGCCGGTGCGTCTTGCGGGATGCATCGGATGACACCGCTGGTGGTGGCCGTGCTCATGGTGGCTTCCGCTGTGGCAGTGGTTACCGCCACTGTGACGTGAGTGCGCGTTTCTGGACTGAATGTCTTAATCCACCACCCCCAAATTTGTCACCGGCAACACCGGCGTCCGCGTCACCGCCAGCTAAAACCCCTGGCCAATCGTGGTGAGTAGAGGCTCCGCCAGAGTGCCCGCGAATTCCGCTGCTTCAAATCCGGTTTCGGTGAGTGGAACGGTCGCGGGGTGGCGCTGACCTCCGGGTCGGGCCGCGGCACGGTCGGATGCCACTCAGCGAAATCGCGGTGTGACTCCTGCTCGCGGCTCGCTAACTTCCGTTCGGTCGAAGTGACCGCTCTCACATTCCATTAGCTGATCAAATGATTCAGCTTCAGAGGAACACCATGAATTCACGCAGGACGACGTCCGCACTCGCCGCCTTCACCTCCGCCGCCGTCATCGGCGGCCTGGTGACCTCCGTCAGCGCCTCGGCAGCGCCCCCGGCTGCCGCTCCGACACCGGCGGTGTCGTATTCTGCCGAGCCGACCGGAGATTCGGTCACCACCACCCTCGATGGCGGGACCTTCGCGTTGTCACCGGACGGGACCTCAGTCCTCATCCGAGACGTCGGCGGGCAGATCCTGGATGTGCTGCCATCGGCGTTGCGGTTGGACGGGCGGCAAATCGCGATCGATCAGCGGATCTCCGCCGACGGCCGGTCGCTGGTCTCCACACCGGACTGGGATGCGGTGCGCCACCAGGACATTCGGCCTGTCGCTGCCCCGCTCGAGAATCAGCTGGCGATGAACGACCTCATCAATTCGGTGAGCATCGGCACCTCGATCGGCAGCTTGATCGGCACCGCGATCGGCGCGGTGGTCGGGGTGGGTGTCGGATTCGCAGTCGCGGGGGTGTCCTGTCTGGTCCTGACTATCGGGTGCGCGCTGGTGGTGCTGCCGGTCGTCACCCTCATCGGTGGTGTCGGCGGGCTGGTCGGGTTGGTGGTCGGTGGCGGCCCCACCGCGGCAGCGGCCCTGTTCGATTACCTCACGGTGCTGCGGGCCAATCCGGGCGAGAGCAAATACGCGCCGTACCTGCCCAACCGCTCCCAACCCGCCCCGAGCACACCCGAGGAGACCCGATGACCGCCCGGCACACCAGAATCGCTTCGCTCCATGTCGCGGGACTCGCCGCACTCGTGGGTGCTGGTGCCGTGGTAGCGGCCGGGCCGGGGCACGCCGACGCCGGCCCGCCGGTCCACTACACGGCCAGCGCGGTCGGTGATTCAGTCCGAACCGTCCTGGACGGCGGGAGCTTCGCCGCGGTCGCCGACGGGCAGTCGATCGAGGTGCGCGACAACGCGGGACTGGTGGTCGACGCGATTCCGCTGACTGTGTTCGTCGGCGATGGGCGCGTGCCCGTGGACCAGCACATCGACGACGGAAACCGAACGCTCACAGTGACTCCCGACCTCAGCGGTGTTCCGGCTGCGGCGCTGCAGCCGATCGGGTCACCGATCGAGAATCAGCTCGCGCTCACCGATCTGGCCAATAATCTCAGCCGGGGGCTGCTGATCGGCACCGCCATCGGTATGGCAGTGGGCGCGGTGATCGGCGGTGTGCTGGGGTTGAGCACCTGCGCGGTGGTGGGCCCGGCCTGCGTGGCGACGGTACCGGCCGCGGTGTTGGTGTTCTCCGGAGCGGGTGGGCTGGCGGGAACTCTGGTGGGCGGTGGTGCGGGACTGGTCGACGGGGTGCGCAAGTATCTGATCACTTTGCAATCGGCGCCGGGCGAAAGTCCGTACGCGCACAACGGATTGGTCGACCCGGACGGCACCGGTGTCCCCGACGCGATCCTGCGGCTCCCCAGCGGATCGTCCAACGGGCTGCGCAGCGGATCCTCGGGCGGGTCCTCCCACCGCTGACCGGTTCACAGCAGAGCGTCGTCGTCGAGCAGTGCTAGCACCTGTGCGACCAGCGTGTCGGCGGGTGTCGATGATGACGCCTCGGTGTCGTCCGGGTCCATCCGCGACGACACCCGCCGGGCCGCCTCGACGACCAGCGGGGCGAATCGTTTGACGGTGGTGGCGGTGCCCGGTGTGCTCACCCCGAGCGCGCCGCGGATACCGTCGGCACCGCGGATGACCGTTGCGACGCCGTAGATTCCGGGCAGATGCTCACCACTGTCGAACGCCAGCCCATCGCGGGCACGGATGCGGTGCAGCTCGGCGTACAGCACTGTGAGATTTGTGATGGTGGCGGGTGTGCACGGTCGCAGTCGCCCGGCCAGGTTCGTCTCGGCCTCCTCCGGGTCGATACCCGCGAGCAGTGCCTTGCCCAGGGCGGGCGCCTGGGCGGGCGCGCGGTGCCCGACACGGACCGCCGAGGCCGATGGGAGTCGGGTGACCCGGTCGAGTATCACGACCTCGTCGAAGTCGAGGACGCCGAGATACGCTGTCGCGCCGGTGGATGCGTGCAGTTCCTCGAGTGCGGGCAGCGCCGCGACGCGCAGATCCTCGTTGGTGTCGTGGCCGCCGCCCAGCCGCAGAGCGCGCGGCCCGAGACCATACCCGCGAGGACGCTGGCGCAGCCAGCCCAGCACGGTCAACTGTTCGAGGATGCGGTAGCAGCTCGACCGCGGTAGTCCGGTGTGCGCGACGACTTCGTCGAGCCGCATGCGCGCCGACCGATCGTCGAACAGATCGAGGATGAGCGTCATGCGTTCGAGCATCGACTGCGGCGGGCCTTCGGCGTGCGGCCCGCCGGCGCGCGACCCGGTCTCGGACCGTAATTCATTGGGGGAGTAGGAAACTCTCGGGTTCACACGATCACCATGTCGTCGCTGACTTCGAGTCCGAATGCCCATCGGCCATAGAGCCGCAGGGCCGGTTCGGGCTGGTTGACCAGGTGGGCCGCGGCGGTGTGCACATCCCGCCAGACCCGTTCGATGCCTGCGCCCTCGCGGATGGCCTCCGCCCCGGCCGACCGCCGCAATAATTCGAGAGCGTCCAGCGCGCGCTCGACGGCCCATACCTGGTCGCGCCGAGTGCGCAGCCGCAGTTCCGTCGTGAGCACTGTGCCGGCGGCCACCGCGGCAGTCGCTTCACTCACGTCCCGTTCCAATTGCAGGATCGACGCGTCGATTTCGGCCAGTCCGCGCGCGACCGCCGCCTGGATCGCCGGATCAGTGACCGACCGCGCACCCGCTAGACTGAACGCGGCGCGCTGACCGGCACGGTCCAAGTACTCCTCGAATGCACCCTGGACGGCGCCGAGCACCGGCATGCACGTAGCCAGGCTGTACACGATCGCAAGCGGGTAGCGACCGGATGCAGGCTCGGAGCCGACCATGTCCACACCGCCGGGCTGCGGAGCGATGCGGATCCGATGCGCGGGGACGAACGTCTGCCGTGCCGTCACGCGCCTGCTGCCCGTACCGCGCAGGCCGACGGTGTTCCAATAGTCGCCGAGCGCAAGTTCCGAACGCGGCACGACAGCCGTCGCGAGGCCGACTGGACCTCCGTCGGATCCGGTTGTCAACGCCGCCAACGCGACCCACCCGCAATGCTCGATCGCGGGCACATTCGACCACGCACCATCCAGCAGATACCCACCCTCGGTGGGCGTGAGCCGGCCGGCGGGCGCGTGCGACGCGGTCACCAAGGTACTTGGCGTCGATCCCCACACCTCCTGTCGCGCAGTCGGTTCCAGCAGCGCGACATGGCACGACGCGGTACCCAGCATCGCGGCAACCCAGCCGGTCGACGGGCAGGCCGCCGCCAGGGTGCGCACCACCTCGAAAAAGCCGAGCAGGTCCGCGGGCCCACGCCCGGCAAGCGGGCGCAGCAGCGTGAACAGCCCGGTCTCGACCATCGCCGCGATTACCGCCTGCTCCACAACGCGATCGCGATCTGCGCGTTCGGCGTGCTCTCGCACCATCGGCGTCAGCGTCGCGATCGCCGCCGATACCGCGTCGCGGGCGTCGATGACCGCGCCTGCTGCCGAGCGAGTCCGAAATCGGGACTCGGTGGCGAAGCCCGTCACGCGGGATCGGCGCGTCATCGGTGTCGTTCCGCTCAACGAAATCGCCTGCCTTCCATCGATTTCCCGCTCTTAACTTCGGCTGTGTCACGCGGCGGTACTGCCGCATTCCCCAGAGAGGAGCCCATCGCGGGACCCAGGCACACTGCCGCAACGTGATGCGCCGCTACAGCGGCTGGTGGGACGGTCATCCGGGCGACTTGCTGCCCATGCCCGAGCGCGACCAGGTGTTCGAATACGCGGCCCTGGCCGGTGGGGGGCCAGAGCCGCCCGTGCCCGTGAGCTCTCCTCGACCAATATCCGGCTGGCCGGCCATCTGGCCGAAACAGCGTTCCACGCCGATCCCGATGACACCGTCATCCAGTCCACCTACGCCGAGATCTTCACTCGCCGTGCCGAAATCGAGCCAGTGCTGATGGCGAAGATGATCTTCAGTGAGGCGTACCTGCGCGTCGAGGAGCGGCGCCAGTAGTCCACCGCCGATGCGGGTGCGGGCGCGAACGCAGTCGTCCGGCACGGGCGCCCTGCCTTCACGATCGGACGGATCCCGCATCGGCCGGCAGGACGGTCAGGTGCCGGTGCAGCAACGGACCGCCGACCGCGATGGTGAGTGCGAGTGCGAGGCCGACGAGCCGACGGACCTCGGGCAGCATCGGCTCGAGCAGCCAGGTCGCTATCATCGCGGCCGCGACGAGGGCGGCTTTCGCCGCAGAGAGCCGTGGCAGGGATAGCCGGGGAACGGTGATGGGCTTGCTGGCGGTCCACCGCCTTCTGATCAGGTGCGCCGCGGTCGGCACCACCAGCAACACGACGCCCAGCCGGAGGCCGTGTTCCCACAACGGCCCGGTTTGCAACACCCACAGCAGGCCGACCGTCACGCCGGCGAGCACGTAGCCGGCCCACGTCCGCGCCGGGGTCCAGCGCGTGTTCTCGGCCGGAACGCGCTCCGGGGCACGGTTTTCCATAGACAACGGGTCTCCCTGGTGCTCAGACGATGGTCGATCGGGCGGCAGCTCGGCCGACCGGCGAGATCGAGAGGCGAGTGCGACGCGTCCACACTCGCCCCGTTCCCGCGCTGCTCGGCGGAATCAGTTCGCCAACGCATCCGCTTTCACCAGCGACTTCGCGTCGAAACGGTCGCCGTAGGTGGCGGCGAGTCCGGCGGCGCGGGCCAGGAACCCTTGCGCACCACCGTGATTGGAGTACACGAAGTGCAGCGCGCCGCCGGTCGACGCCGGGAATCCCGCAAAGACGGAGCCGATGTCGGCGAGGTCGTCCGAGGTGACGATGCCCTCGGCACGGCACTTCAGCACTTCGATCGCCACAATGAACAGCATGCGGTCCTTCAGCTCGACGATGTCGGCACCGCGCTTGTCGCCACCGAACGCCTCGCGTAGTCCAGGCCAGAATCCGATCCGCTCGCCTGCGTAGTCGTAGAAGCCGGCACCGGCGGCGCGGCCTTTGCGGTCGAATTCCTCGATCATGCGCTCGACGACCCGGTAACCGGGCCGCTCCCGGAAGTCGTGTCCCTCCGCGACGGCTGCCGCCCTGTTGTCCTCGATCACCTGCCGCACGAGAGTCAGGCTGATCTGGTCGATGACGAGCAGCGGCTGGGTGGAGAAGCCGGCTTGGGCCGCGGCCTGTTCGATCGACGCGGCGGGGACACCGTCGGCGAGCATGTCGAGTGCTTCGAATATCAGTGACATGAACAGTCGGGTCAGGAAGAAGCCGCGACCGTCGTTGACGACAATCGGCGTCTTCGAGATCAGTCGCACCGCGTCCACCGCGCGCCGTACGGCGTCATCGGAAGTCTGGGCGCCCTTGACGATTTCGACAAAGGGCATCTTCTCGACGGGGCTGGAGAAGTGCATGCCGATGAAGGCGTCGGGGCGGCGCACCGCGTCCGCGAGTGCGGTGATCGGGATCTGGGAGGTGTTGGAAGCCAGCAGCGCGTCGCTGGCTAGTTGCTCTTCGATCGCCGGGTAGGTGGCCTTCTTGAGTTCGGGGTCCTCGAACACCGCCTCGATCATCAGGTCCGCGCCGGCCAGTTCGGCGGCGTCGGCGGTGGGCCGGATGCGTGCCAGCAGTTCGTCGGCGCGCTCCTGCGACCAGCGGCCCCTGGCCACTGCCTGCTCGACCAGCGTGCGGGAGTAGGTTTTCCCGCGTTCCGCCGCTTCCGGCGACACGTCCTTCAGCACGACGTCGACTCCGGCCTTCGCGTATTCGTAGGCGATCCCGGCGCCCATCATTCCGGCGCCGATCATCGCCAGCTTCCGCGGCCGGAAGGCATCGGGCCGAGCGGAGCCGCCGTTGAGCTTGTTGAGGGCGAAGAACGCCTGCACCATGGCCTTCGTGGCCGGGTTGCGCAGCAGGTCGACGAAATACCGGGTCTCGATCGCCATGGCGCCCGCGAAGTTCAGCTGCGCCCCTTCCATCGCGGCCGCGAGCAGATTGCGGATCGCCGGTAAATCGGCTCCCTTCAGCTGTTTGCGAATGTTGGCTGTGAGGGCAGGCAGATTCATCGAGTTGGCCACCGTGGTCGGCGGGCCACCGGGGATCCGATGGCAGGGCCGGTCCCATGGCTGCCGTATGGCCGGGTTGGCGGCTATCCACACCTTCGCCGCCGGGATCAGCTCCGCTTCGGAATCCACCAGCTCATCGACGATTCCGGCCTGCAGCGCGGCGGCGGGCCGGTGGCGCTGCCCCTTTGCCAGGACGTTCGACATGGCATCGGCCAGCCCGAGCATGCGCACGGTGCGGACGACGCCTCCGGCGCCCGGAATGGCGCCGAGGGTAACTTCCGGCAGTCCGATCCGGATTCGGCCGTCGTTCACCCCGATCCGGCGGTGCGTGGCGAGGGCGAGTTCGAGGCCGCCGCCCAGTGCGGAGCCGTTGATCGCCGCGACGACAGGGCGGCCGAGCGTCTCGAGCCGTCGCAGCGAGTCCTTGATGCCCTCGCACAGCTCGACCAGTTCGGCGGTCGTGCTGTGCTCGATCAGCGTGCGAAGCTCCTTCAGATCGGCGCCGGCGTGGAAGGTCTGCTTACCGGAGGTGAGGATGACTCCGGTGATGTCCTCGCGCTGGGCTTCCAGACGATCGACGATCGCGGCGAGGGAGGTCCGGAAGGCGGCGTTCCAGGTGTTGGTCGCCTGGCCTGGGTCGTTCATGGTGAGCACGACGACGCCGTCTGCGTCGCGGTCCCAGCGAATTGCACTGCTGTCTGTCATTGTTCGGAAAGTCCCTTCGTACTGGTGGTTCGGCGGTCAGGACAGACGCTCGACGATGGTGGCGATGCCCATGCCGCCGACGGCGCACAGCGTGACCAGGCTGTAGCGGCCTCCGGTGCGTTCGAGCTCGTCGAGCACGGTGCCCAGCAATATGCCGCCGGTCGCCCCGAGCGGATGTCCCATGGCGATAGCGCCGCCGTTGACGTTGATTCGGTCCGGATCGACGTCCATCTCGCGCGCGTACCACAGCGCCACGGCCGCGAACGCCTCGTTCACCTCGATCAGGTCGATGTCGTCGATGCTCAGCCCGGCCCTGGTGAGGGCCTTGCGGGTCGCGGGGGCCGGACCGGTGAACCCGATGGACACGTCGGACCCGCTGACGGCGGTCGCGACGATCCGGGCTCGGGGGGTGAGCCCCCATTCGGCGGCGATGCGTTCGCTCCCGATCGCCACCAGCGATGCGCCGTCCACGATGCCGGACGAATTGCCCGCGGTGTGCACGTGATCGATCTTTTCGATCCAGTGGTACTTCTGCCGCGCGACGGCGTCGAATGCGCCCATCTCGCCCATCGCCGCGAACGACTGTGACAACTCGCCGAGCGACTCGGTGGTGGCGTCCGGCCGGATCAACTCGTCGTGGTCGAGCAGGACGGTGCCGTTGATGTCGGTGACCGGCACCACCGATCTCTTGAATCGGCCGTCCTTGCATGCCTGCGCTGCACGCAAATGCGATTGCACGGCAAATGAATCCACGTCATCGCGGGTGAATCCGTGCATGGTGGCGAGCAGATCGGCCGCAGGGCCCTGCAGGATGACGGGCGTGCGGTGATAGAGGTTCGGGTCGGCGATCGAGATCATCCAGGGATCGGAGCCCATGGGGACGCGCGACATCGACTCCACGCCCCCGGCGAACACGAGGTCCTCCCAGCCCGAGGCCACCTTCTGCGCGGCAATATTGACCGCTTCCAGGCCCGAGGCGCAGAACCGGTTGAGCTGCACGCCGACTGCGGTCTCGCCGAGTCCGGCGCGGAGCACGGCCATTTCGGCGATGTCGCCGCCCTGTTCGCCGACTGCTGAGACGCAGCCGAGCACGACGTCGTCGATGCGTGCCGCATCGATCTCGGGGTGGCGGGTGAGCATCTCCCGGATCAGTCCGGTGGTCAGGTCCACCGGGCCGACGGTGTAGAGCGAGCCGGTCGGCTTTCCTTTGCCACGCGGGGTCCGGATCGCGTCGAAGATCAGTGCTTCGGTCGCTGCCATTGCGGTTTTCTCCTTGATTCGGTGGGTCGTTCAGCGTCCTGCAGCGGTGCGGTGCACGAGTTCTCGGGCGATGATCAGCTTCTGGATCTGCGGCGTGCCGTCCCCGATCTGGTAGCCCGAGACGTCGCGCAACATCGCCTGCAGCGGCATGTCCTCCGACCAGCCGACGTGCCCGTGCAACACGATGGCGTCGTTGATCGCGGCGAATGCGGCCTGGGGCGCCCACCACTTGAGCATCGCCGCCTGCACGGTGTGCGGCTGACCGGCCATGCGCAGCCCCAGCGCGTGCCACGCCAGCGAGCGGATCGCCGCGAGATAGGTATTGTGCTCGGCGATCGGGAAGGAAACACCCTGGTTGACGCCGATAGGCTGCCCGAACGTGATGCGCTGCAACGCATATGCGCCGGCAAGGTCCAGCGCGCGCTGCGCGACGCCCACCACGTTGAGGGCGATCAGCGTTCGGGTGAGGTCGAACTCGTGCAGCACCATCTGGAAGCCGCCGCCGGGTTCGACCGCCACGTGGTCGTCGGGCACGAACGTGCCTTCGAAGGTGAGCGAGCCGCGCCCGACGGGCCGCGCGCCCGGGTCGCGGAACCGCTGCCGGATGACCGTCGGGTCGTCGAGTGCGACGACGAACGCACCGATTCCCTTGGCGCGCAATGAACGGTCGGTTTGTGCGATAACCGTGGCCACGTGCGCATCAGGTGCCTGCGTGATGGAGGTCTTCTCGCCGTAGAGCTTCCAGCCGCCGGGTACCCGCTCGGCGCGGCAGGTCATCGACTGCGGATCGGATCCGGCTCCCGGCTCGGTCAGCGCCAGTGCGTGGACGACGTCGCCGGAGACGATCCCGCGCACCCACCGGTCGATGACGGTCTGCGGCGCATACTTGGCCAGCAGTGCGGCAGGCACGCCCTGCCCGAACAGGATCGTGCCGAGGTTGATGTCGGCGTAGGACACCTCCTCGCAGGCCAGGCCGAGAGCGAGCAGGTCGGCGCCCTGGCCGCCCAGCGATTCGGGCAGGCACAGGCCGAGCAGCCCGGCCGCGCCGAGTTGCTTGACCTCCTCGAAGGGGTATTCGTCGCGCTGGGCTCGCTCGAGATAGCCGGGCATCAGCTTCTCGCGCGCGAATCGGCGGACGTTGTCACGGAATTCGACGTGGTCTTCATCCAAGATGAAAGGATTCACAGATTGCCTCTTGTTCGACGCTCATTGATGTTCGTGGACTGTGTGTTTCGTGGTGCGGTGTGGTCCGTGCCCTGACGGGCCGACGTGGTTACCGCAAGCTGCCGCCTTCGGCCCTCATCAGGACGATCGGCGTGGACGCCGCACCCGCGCGGTGCGCGCCGGAAGTCGCCACATCGACGCGCTGCCGGTCGTGGCGACCGCGGCGAGCAACCGGCGTACGACTCGCGCCTTCCGTGGGC
>NZ_JBEXLC010000209.1:0-12016 GCF_040609795.1 Nocardia sp. NPDC004604 | reverse complement strand
TGATCACACCGCCGATGCCGGCTGCGGCGGAGGTGTGTCCGATATTCGACTTGAGCGAACCGATACGCAGCGGATCTCCGCTGCGATTGCAACCCGGCCGCATGCTCGTGTTCGACTGAACCCGCGTTCTCTGGTTCGACCGGCGCGGGCGTATCGGTGAAGGCGTCGGATTCGATTGATGCCGTGGAGCTTTCGTCGACCGGCACCGCTGTGTGCTCGATGTCGTCCGCGACCGGAAGCTGGGGCTTTTCCGCGAGCAAGGCGGCGATGACCGGGCCGACCTCGGCGAACGCCGCGGGGGTTGTCATCAGCTCGTGGGTCGCGGCGATCTGATGTTCGGTGATCGTGCCGTCGACATAGGGGCGCCAGGCCCGGGATTCGGCGGTGTGGCCGGTGGCGCTGAAGAAGTCGAGCGTGCCGTGGAAGACCTTGTGCTGATGGTTGATGCCGAGTTCCACCGAGCGCACCGCGCCGCGGTAGCACTGGCGCAGACGTTCCGGGGTCAGCAGGGCCAGTTCCGGCGGGATGCTGGCATACAGGACCGCGAGGGTCTCTTCGGTGAGGTTGCGGATATTGCTGTCGCCCAACTGCTCCGGGCCGATGCCGAGCTCGGCGAAGGCCGAGCGCAGCTCCGCCCAGAAGTCGGCGATACTGCCGCCGGTGCGGCTGTCCAGCATGGCCAGCAATGCGACTTCGGCACCGGCGGACTGCAATTCGACCGCGACCGCGTGCGCCAGCGAACCGCCCAGCGACCACCCCAGCAGCCGGTAGGGACCATCCGGCTGCACCGCACGGATCTCCTCGACATAGCGGCGCGCGATCGCGTCCACCGAAACCGGCAGGAAATCCGGTTCGGAGAGTGCGGGTGACTGCACACCGAAGATCGGGGTGTCCGCGGGCAGATGCTGCGCGAGACCGGTATAACACCAGGACAATCCGGCCATCGGATGGATGCAGAACAGCGGTGCCGCGGTGCCGTGCCGGATCGGCAGCAGCACGTCCAGGGCGGCTTCGGCGTTCAATCCGTAGTCGTGGTCCCCGGATTCATCGGCCGCCATGAGGCGCTGGGTGAGGGCGGCGACGGTGGGATCGGTGAAGAACCACTGCACCTGGACCGCGATGCCGGTCAGCTCGCGCAGTTTGCCCACCGCGCGCATCGCGAGCAGCGAACTGCCGCCGAGCGCGAAGAAGTCGTCGTCGGCGCCGACCTGGTCGATGCCCAGCACCTCGGCGTATACCCCGGCGACGGCCTGTTCCTGCGGTGTCGACGGTGCGAGGTAGGGGCGTTGGGCCAGTTCGGGTTCGGGCAGGGCCGCGCGATCGATCTTGCCGACGGGGGTCACCGGCACTGCGTCGAGGACCACGATGGCCGCGGGGACCATATGCCGCGGCAGGCTGCGCGCCGCGTATTCGGTGAGTTCGGCGGTATCGATGGTTCGGCCGAGTGTCGCGAGCACATAGGCGACGAGGATCTTTTCACCCGTCGCGGTTTCCCGGCCGATGGTGACGGCGAATTCGACGTCGTCGTGGCCGGTGAGCACCGCATCGATCTCACCCAGTTCGATGCGGAAGCCGCGGATCTTCAGCTGGAAGTCCGCGCGCCCGACGTATTCGAGCTCCCACTGCTCGGATTCGCCGACCCAGCGCACCAGATCGCCGGTGCGGTACATCCGCACACCGGGCGGACCCCACGGGTCGGCGACGAAGCGCTCCGCGGTCAGCGTCGGACGGTCGTGGTAGCCGCGTGCCAGTGCGGTGCCCGCGAGATACAGTTCGCCGACCGCGCCGGGCGGCACCGGGCGCATCCGCGAATCCAGTACCAGCATGGGCGTTCCCGGCACCGGCGCGCCGATGGTGATGCGCTGCCCGGCGACCATCTCGCTCCACGACGCGGCGACGGTCGCCTCGGTCGGACCGTAGCCGTTGCAGAAGTGCCGCCCCGGCTGCCATTTGGCGACCAGCTCCGGCGAGGTGATATCGCCGCCGCAGGACAGGTATCGCAATTCGTCCAGCCCGGCCGGATCGACGGTGCCGAGCACGGCCGGGGTGAAGATCGCGTGGGTGACCCGCTCGGTGCGCAGCAGGGCGGCCAGCTCCGGGCCGCCCAGAATCGTGGACGGCACGATCACCAGCGTCGCCCCGTTGCGGAAGGCACACAGCCACTCCAGGACCGACGGATCGAAGCTCGGCGAGCACAGATGCAGGAAGCGGTGGTTCGCGGTGACCTGGAACAGGGCACTCGCGTATTCGACCGCGCCGCCGACGCCGACGTGGGTGACGGTGACGCCCTTGGGGACACCCGTCGAGCCCGAGGTGTAGATCACGTAGGCCGGATGCTGCGGCAGCAGCGTCGTCAGCCGTTCGGCATCGGCGACCGGTGCTGGTGACTTACCGGCCACCGCGGTGTGGATCGCGGGATCGTCGAGCTCGAGCCAGGCGGTTCCACTCGAACCGTTGGGCAGCTGCTCCGCATAGGTCGAGGTGGTGATGCCGAGCACGACGCCGGAGTCGGTCACCATATGCCGGATCCGCTCCGCCGGATAGGTCGGGTCGATGGGCACATGCGCGCCACCGGCCTTGGCGACCGCCCAGAAGGCCGCAACCATCTCCAGGGAGCGCGGGAAGGCGAGTGCGACAAGACTTTCCGGGCCGACACCGCGATCGATGAGCACCCGCGCCAGCCGCGAGGAATATTCGTCGAGTTCGCGGTAGGTGATCGAGCGACCGGCGGAGCGCACCGCGACATGCTCGGGATCGTCGCCGACGGCACTGGTCAGCAGGTCCGGCAGCAGGCGGACGGCGGGCGTCGCACCGCGCCGCACCGGCGTCAGCGCACGCTCCTCGGCCGCGTCGAGCAGCGGCAGGTCACCCACCGGGGTATCGGGGCGCGCGACGATTTCGGTGAGCAGTCGGCTGAACCGTGCGGCGAATCGCTCGATCGTCGGGTCGTCGAATAGATCCCGCGCGAAGTTGAATTCACCGCGCAGGCCGTCCTCGGCGGTACCCGGTGCCCACATGGTCAGCGACAGATCGAATTTCGCGGTATCGACCGCGAAATCGACGGTGTCCGCCCGCAATCCGGGCAGTTCGAAGGTGCTGGTCGGCAGGTTCAGATACGACATCGACACCTGGAACAGCGGATGCCGTGCGGTTGAGCGCGGCGGATTCAGCAGCTCGACCAACCGCTCGAAGGGCAGGTCGGCATGGGTGAAGGCGTGTAGGTCGGTGTCTTTGGCGCGGGCGAGCAGATCGCCGAAGGTGCTCTCGCCGGGCACTTCCAGCCGCAGCACCAGCGTATTGACGAACATGCCGATCATGTCGTCGAGTTCGGCGGCGCCGCGACCGGCCACCGGTGTCCCGATGACGATATCGCCGGTGCCGGACATGCGCGCCAGGAATACCGACAGCGCGGCGTGCACCACCATGAACATGGTGGCGTTGTGTTCGCGCGCCAGCCGCGCCAGACCGGCATGCACCTGCGGGTCGATCGCGAATTCGGTGCGCCCGCCCGCAAAGGTTCGCATTGCCGGGCGTGGGCGATCCGTTGGCAGGTTGAGTTCATCGGGCAGATCGGCCAGCGCGGTGCGCCAGTAGTCGGCCTGCGCCGAGATCAGGCTGTCCGGATCGTCCTCGGAGCCGAGCACATTGCGTTGCCAGACGCTGAAATCCGCGTACTGCACCGGCAGCGGCGCCCACGCGGGCGGCTCACCGGCACTGCGCGCGGAGTAGGCGAGCATGACATCGCGGACCAGGGGCGCCATCGACCAGCCGTCCGCGCCGATGTGATGGGCCACGAAGACCAGGATGTGATCACCGGTATCGAGCCGGAACAGGCTGGCGCGGAACGGCACCTCGACGGTGACATCGAAGCCTGCCGCGACGATCTGCCGAACCTCCTGTGCCGCGACCGCTTCCGCGATCGGAATCGGGACCAGATCGATCGGCACCTCGCTCGGGGCGAGCACCTCCTGCACCGGGCCGTCGGGGGTCTGCGGGTAGACGGTGCGCAGCACCTCGTGCCGGGTCACCATATCCTCGACGGCCAGGCCGAGCGCGGTCACATCCAGCTCGCCGGAGAGCCGGATGGCCACCGGGATGTGGTAGGCCGCCGAACTGGGATCGAACTGGTTGATGAACCACATCCGCAGCTGCGCAAGCGATAGCGGCACCTGCTCCGGCCGCAATCCGGCCAGCAGCGGTCGCCGCCGACCCGAACCGACATGGGTCTCGACCTTGGCGGCCAGTCCGGCCACGGTGGGCGTTTCGAAGACCGACCGCACCAAAACCTTGGTGTCGAGTGCGTCGCCGATCCGCGCCGCCACCTGCGTCGCGAGCAGCGAATTACCGCCCATGGCGAAGAAGTCGTCATCGCGCCCGATGCGCTGCACGCCGAGCACGTCGCCGTAGACGCCAGCCACGATCTCCTCGATCGGAGTCGATGGCACACGGAAGACCTGGCTCTCGAACTCGGGTCCGGGTAGCGCGGCGCGATCCAGCTTTCCATTCGCATTGCGGGGCAACGCTTCCAGCATCACGAAGGCATTGGGGACCATGTACGACGGCAGCACCGCACTCAGTGCCGCCTTGATCTCGGAGATCTCCACCGGGGTCGCGGTTACCAGGTAGGCCACCAGCCGGTCGCCGATCCGCGAATCGGATTTGACGAGCACCGCGGCCTGCGCGATCTCGGGCCGGGCGAGCAAGGCGGTCTCGATCTCGCCGAGTTCGATGCGGAAACCGCGGATCTTCACCTGGAAATCGGTGCGGCCGTGGTACTCCAGCTCACCCTGTTCGTTCCAGGCCACCAGATCGCCGGTTCGGTACATGCGCGCGCCGTATTCGAACGGATTGGCCACGAACCGTTCCGCGGTCAGATCCGCACGTCCGAAGTATCCGCGCGCCAATTGCGCACCGGCCAGGTACAACTCTCCGGAGACGCCAACCGGCACCGGACGCAGACGCGAATCCAGCACGTAGACACGGCTGTTCCACTCCGGGGCACCGATCGGCACCGATACCGTGTCCGCTTCGGTCACCCGGTGGCTGGTGATGGATACCGCGGCCTCGGTCGGGCCGTACAGATTGAACAGGTCGGCGGCGTTGTCCCGACGGAACCGCTGTGCAGTCGAAACGGGCAGCGTCTCGCCGATCGCCAGCACCCGGCGCAGCGATCGGGACAGCTGTCCGGTCGACATCGCATCCAGCATCGACGGCACAATATGCAAGGTCGTCACCGACTCGCGTGCCGTCAGCTCGGTCAGATAGGCCGGATCCCGATGACCATCGGGTGCGGCGATGACCAAGGTGCCACCGCAGACCGCCGCCGTCCAGAATTCCCAGACCGATAGATCGAAGGTGGCGACCGTCTTCAGCAACACCACATCATCGACGCCGAGGCCGAACTCGGCCGTCTCCCACAGCAACTGGTTGGCGATCGCGGCGTGCGAGACCGCGACACCCTTCGGCTGTCCGGTCGAACCCGATGTGAAGATCACGTACGCGGTATTCGCCGGTAGTAGTGGCCAACGGCGTTCGCGCGGCGTGACCGGCGTGTCCGGGTATCGGGACAGGTCGAGATCGTCGATCGTCACCGAATCGACCACATTGGTGCGGAATCCGTCGTGGGCGGTGTTCAACAGGCAGACCGGTCGCGCGGTCCGCAGGATGTATTCGACGCGCTCAGCCGGTTGATCCGGATCGATGGGCACATAGGCGGCACCCGATTTTGCCACCGCGTACATGGCGACGACCAGATCGATCGACCGGCGAATACCCAGCGCAATCCGGTCCTCGGGCCGCACACCGCGCTGGATCAGATACCGCGCCAGGCGATTCGCCCGGGCGTCGAGTTCGGCGTAGGTGAGTTTGCGGCCCGGCTGATCCGATACCAGTGCAATCGCATCCGGTGCCGCCGCCACCGTCGCATCCAATAGCGATACCAAGGTCGCCGTCGTATCGATGGTGTGTGCGGTGTCGTTCCACTCCGCCAGAATCCGCGAACTCTCGTCGACGGCCAGCAGTTCGATCTCACCGACGCGCACCGAGACATCGGTGATGACGGCATCGAGCACCCGCAGGAACCGATCCGCGAACCCCTGCACCGTGGTCTCGTCGAACAGGTCGGTGGCATAACCGAAGTCGGTCAGGATCCCGGCGGGCGCACCGTCCGGGCCGTAGCGATCGGCCAGCGAGATATGCAGGTCCGTCTTGGCCAACTGCAGATCGAAATCGACCGCGCCGACCGAAAGTCCGGGCAGTTGGAAGCCGGCGTCGGCCAGATTCTGGAACGAAAGGCCGACCTGGAACAGCGGATTGCGGGCGATCGAGCGCACCGGGTTCAGCGCCTCGACAATGCGCTCGAACGGCACATCGGCATGCGCGAAGGCCTCGAGATCCCGCTCCCGGACCTCGGCGAGCAGTTCGGCGAAGGTATCGCCGGGCCGCACCTGCGTCCGGAATACCAAGGTATTGACGAACATGCCGATCAGATCGTCGAGTTCGCGTTCACCGCGACCCGCGATCGGCGTGCCGACGGCGATATCGTCGGTGCCCGACAAACGAGACAATAGGACAGCCAGCGCCGCGTGCACGACCATGAACAGCGAGGCGTGGTTGGCCCGTGCCAGCGCGTGCAGCCGTGCATGCCGATCCGCGGAGATCTCGAATCGGACCGATCTGCCCTGGAAGGACTGTGCGGGCGGGCGCGGGCGATCCGCTGGCAGCTCCAATTGGTCCGGCAGCTGCGCCAGCCTGGCCTGCCAGTACGCGATCTGCTGTGCGGCAAGCGATTGCGGATCGTCCTCGGAACCGAGTACCTCGCGCTCCCACAGCGCGTAGTCGGCGTACTGCACCGGCAGCGCGGGCCACTGCGGTGGCTGCCCCTGCACCCGTGCGGCATAGGCGACCATCAGATCGCGGGCCAGCGGCCCCATCGAGGCACCGTCGGCCGCGACGTGGTGCACCGTCAGTGCGACAACGTGCTCGCGCGGTGCGATCTGGAACAGTCCGATCGCGACCGGCACCTCGATGGTGACATCGAAGGTCATGGCGGCGAATTCGACTATCCGCGGGACCAATTCGTCCTCGGTGACCTCGGTCGGCACCAGCGCGAAGGAATTCTCCGGCACCGGATGCACGACCTGATGCGGCCGCCCGCCCTCACTCGGATAGGTGGTCCGCAGCACCTCGTGGCGGGTCAGCACATCCCCGATCGCCAGACCGAGCGCGCGGATATCCAGCGCACCCGAGAGGCGTACGGCGACCGGAATGTTGTCCACCGCGGAACTCTCGGTGTCGAACTGGTTGAGGAACCAATACCGCTGCTGGGCCAGCGACAACGGGATCAGCTCCGGCCGCTCCCCCGCGATCAGGCGCGGTCGACCCCGGCCGGATCCGGCGGTGCGTTCGACCACCGCGGCGAAGGCGGCCACCGTCGCGGCGTGGAATAGATCGCGGACCGCCAATTCGGTATCCAGCGCCGCATCCAGCCGCGCGGTCACCTGGGTCGCGAGCAGCGAATTGCCGCCCAGCTCGAAGAAGTCGTCGTCCAGACCCACGCGCGCGACACCGAGCACATCGCCGAAGGTGCCCGCGACGATCTCCTCGACCGGTGTCGAGGGGGCGCGGAATACCTTGGCCTCGAAGACCGGTGCCGGCAATGCGCTGCGGTCCAGTTTGCCCATGGGTGACAGCGGCACCCGGTCGAGCACGGTGATGCAGGCGGGCACCATATGCGTGGGCAATTTCCGCTCGACCAGCGCCTTCAACTCCACTGGATCGAGGGTGTACCCCTGCGCCGCGTGCACGTAGGACACCAGAACGGTGGTTCCGCTGTCGCGCTCGTGCCCGACGGTCACGGCGAAGTCCACGCTCGGCGACGAGCCGAGCACCGCGTCGATTTCGGCGAGTTCGATGCGGAACCCGCGAATCTTCACCTGGGAGTCATTGCGGCCCAGGTATTCCAGTTCACCGGTCGCGCTCCAGCGCACCAGATCACCGGTGCGGTAGAGCCGGGTGCCGGGTTCGAACGGATTGGCCACGAAGCGCGCCGCGGTGAGTGCCCGCTGGCCGAGGTATCCGCGGGCCAGCTGCGCCCCGGCGACATATAGCTCGCCGACCACCCGATTCGGCACCGGCACCAGCCGATCGTTGAGCACGTAGGCGGTGATGCCGTGAATCGGCGGGCCGAGGGTCACCGGCTCCCAGGGCACCATCGGCGCGGTGACATTGGTGGCGATAGTGGCCTCGGTCGGACCGTAGGCGTCGAAGAACTCGCGCAGCAAACCGCCCGCGATCGGTAATACCCAGCGCCGCACCAACTGCGGCGGACACGCCTCACCGCCGGTCACCACGACCCGCAGATCGTCCAGTCCCTCGGGCTCCACCGAGGCCAGTGCCGCGGGTGTCACGAACGCGTGCGTCACCCGCTCGCGCCGCAATACCGCGGCGAGTTCGGCACCGCCGTAGACGGTCGGCGACACCACCACCATGGTGGCCGCACCCCCCAGTGCCAGCAGCAATTCCAGCACCGACGCATCGAAAGACGGCGAAGCGAAATGCAGTGTCCGCGCGGCACTGGTCACCCGATACCGGGTGCGCTGCTCATCGCAGAAACCGGATAGCCCCTGGTGGGTGATGACCACGCCCTTCGGGACACCGGTCGATCCCGAGGTGTAGATGACATAGGCCGGATGCGCGCCGTGCAGCGGCCGCACCCGATCCTGATTGGTCACCCGATCCACCGGATACCGCTGCAGCCCTTGCGCGGTGACGGCATCGTCGAGCAATAGCCATTCGGCATAGTCGGGTAGGCCGCGGCGGACCGCATTGACCGTCAGCCCGAAACTCACTCCGGAGTCGGTCAGCATATGCGCCACCCGCTCCGGCGGATAGTTCGGATCCACCGGAACGAATCCGGCGCCGGTCTTGGCGACCGCCCACACCGCGAGCACCGAATCCACCGACCTCGGGATGGCAATGGCGACCAGATCCTCCGGGCCGACACCACGATCGATGAGCAGCCGGGCCAACCTGGTCGAACGCTCATCCAACTCGGCGTAACTCAGCCCCGCGGAACTGCGGTTCGCATCGGCGAATACGACGGCCGGGCCGCCGGGGTCGGCCTCCACGGCGGCCGCCATCAACTGCGGCAGGGTAATAACTCGCGTCCGCTGTGCCCGTGCCGGTCGCACGCGTGCCTGGCGCGTCACGCGCTCACCGCTTCCTCATGCCGACGTTGTCCAACCATCCGAAACATGAAGGAGCTCACCTACCCTGTAATCCCTAAAGTGCTCCCCACCCAGCGCTTACTCAGAAGCATCGCATGGTCAGACGCCGATCGTTACCGCATTGGCCGCTTGTTCACGCTGACGATCCAACCGCGTTTCCCGGCTTATCACCTGCGCTCAGGGGTTTCGAGCAGCTCAGCGAGCCTGGGACCGATCTCGTCCAACGCTTCGGCCGAGGTCATCAGCTCGTGCGTCACCCCGATCGGGCGATCGATGATCTCACCGGAAACGAAAGGCTGCCAGTCGGCGGGGGTGCGCCCGGCGCGTGCCTCGGCATCACCGGTGGCGATGAAGAACTCGAGCCGCCCTTCGAACACCTGTGGCCGGTACTGCGATTCCAGCTCGACCGTGCGCATCGCCGTGCGATAGATCAGGCGTAACCGATCCGGTGTCAGCATGTCCAGGCCCCCACCGATGACCATCGCGTGTAGTGCGGCCAGCGCCTCGTCGCCGATTTCCTGCAGGTTCTCCGCCTCGGGCAGTGCCGCCGGGTCCAACCCCAATTCGGTGAAGGCCTGGCGGATCTGGGTCCGGAAATCGGTGAAGTCGCCGCCGGGGTAGGCATCGAGGATCGCCAAGAGCTCGACCTGCGCGCCATCGGCCTGCAGCTGAGTCGCCACCGCGTGCGCCAGCTTGCCGCCGAGCGACCAGCCGAGCACCCGGTATGGACCCTGCGGTTGCACCGCTCGGATCTCGGCGACATAGCGGCGCACGATCTCATCGATCGAACCCGGCTGGTAGTCGTCCTCGGAGAGCGCGGGCGACTGGATGCCGAGGATCGGCTGATCGGCCGGGAGCACCCTGGCCAATCCTGCGTAGGACCACGACAGTCCGGCCAGCGGGTGCATACAGAACAGTGGCGCTCTCGTACCCGTGGCGCGGATGGGGAGTATCACGCCGAGTGCGGCCGCGGAGCTGGATTCGAAATCATGTTCGTCTTCGAGTACCGCGATGATCTGCTCGGCGATGCCGAGAACCGTTGGCTCGGTGAAGAACCAGGCGACCTTGATCTGCGCGCCCGTCAGTTTGCGCAGTCGGCTGACGACCTGGACGGCCAGCAGCGAGTTACCGCCGAGGCTGAAGAAGTCGTCGTCGATGCCGACTCGCTCGACGCCGATGACCTCGGCGAAGACATCGGCGACGGTGGCCTCGAGCGGGTTCGAGGGCGCGCGGAATTCCCGTACCGCGAAGACGGGTTCGGGCAGTGCGCGGCGATCGAGCTTGCCATTGGGGTTCAGCGGCATGACCGCGAGCACCACAATCGCGGCGGGGATCATATAGGACGGCAAATGCTCAGCCAGCTGGCTCCGCAGCTCCCCGGCATCGACCGTGACACCGTTGGCGGGCACCACGTAGGCGACCAGCTGATCGCCGGTCCTGGCATCCGAGCGCACCAGCGCGACCGCCTGGGCGACCGAATCGTGTGCGGTGAGGGCGGTTTCGATCTCACCGAGCTCGATGCGCAGACCACGCAGCTTGACCTGGAAGTCGGTGCGACCGAGGTAGCCGATCGAGCCGTCGGCATTGCGCGTGACCAGGTCGCCGGTGCGGTACATGCGAGCACCCGGCGCGCCGAACGGGTTGGCCACGAAGCGATCCGACGTCAGATCGGCGCGACCGGCGTAGCCGCGCGCCAATTGCGCACCGGCCAAGTACAACTCACCCGCGACACCCGATGGCACCGGGTGCAGCCGCGAATCCAGTACATACGCCTGGGCATTCCATACCGGCAGGCCGATGGGCACCGCGCCCTGGATCTCCGCGGCCACCCGACTGTGGGTCGCGTCTACGGCGAATTCGGTTGGGCCGTACAGGTTGATCAGCTCGGCCGAGCTGACCTTGCGAATTGCCTGCACCGCGTCGGCGGTAAAGGCCTCACCGCCGACGAGCAGAGCGCGCAGCGAGGTCAGTGCGGAGCCGTCGACGGCTCCCGCGAAGACGGTGAGCATCGAGGGCACGAATGAGGTCATGGTGACCCGTTCGGCCGCAATGACTTCCGCCAGGTACTGCGGGTCACGGTGGCCATCCGGGCTCGCGACGACGATCCGGCCACCGGTGGACAGGGGACCGAACAACTCCCACACCGACGCGTCGAATGTCGCCGGGGCCTTGAACAGCACGATGTCATCGGTACCGAAGTTGTATTCGGCAGTGATCCAACGGATCTGGTTCACCACCGCCGAATGCGGCACGGTCACACCCTTCGGGCGACCGGTCGAGCCGGAGGTGAAGATCACGTACGCCGGGTTGCTCGGCCGCAAGGGCGCGATCCGCTCGGTATCGGTGATCGGCTCGTCGGAGTATCCGGACAGGTCGAGCTCATCGAGCGTCAGTATGGGCAGACCGGTGCCGTCGAAGTTGTCGCGGGTGGTTGTCAGTACCCATACCGGCGCGGCCGAATCGAGCACATAGCCGATCCGTTCCGCGGGCTGATCGAGGTCGAGCGGCACATACCCGCCACCGGCCGCCTGCACCGCGTACGCCGCGACCACAAGGTCGACCGAACGCCGCAGACCCAGGGCGACCAGTTTTTCCGGCCCGACACCGGCTTCGATAAGTCGACGCGCCAGCCGGTGCACGCGCGCACCGAATTCGGCATATGTGAGCGTCGCGGAGCGACTCGATGAGGGGTGGTGGTCGGGCGACGGGTGGGCCAGCGAAGTATCCGTTGCCGGGTCCACGATCGCGACCGCATCCGGCGTGGCCGCCGCCTGTCTGACGAACTCGTC